>CAYOKF010000219.1:0-3073 GCA_964404475.1 uncultured Dehalococcoidaceae bacterium
ATCGTCAGCCAATTTGAAGGCGCTATCCACGCCTGTCTTTTGGTCACAGAGGGTCAGCAGACGGTCATTGGGGATAATAATCAGTGTATCAACCTTATCTATCAGGTTGTTGATGCCTTCTTCAGCTGTCTGCATGCGATGGGCACCTTCAAAGACGAAAGGCTTGGTGACTACAGCAATGGTCAAGGCGCCGCTGTGTTTGGCTATTTCGGCTATGACGGGAGCGGAACCGGTTCCGGTGCCGCCGCCCATGCCGGCGGTGACAAATACCATATCTGCTCCTGTGATGAGGTCTTTCAGTTCATCACGGCTTTCCTCGGCTGCCTTTGTTCCCATGTTGTGGTCGCCGCCGGCACCTAATCCCTTGGTAAGCTTCCCTCCGAGCTGTATGCATTGCGGGGCTTCACAAATAGCCAGGGCTTGGGCATCCGTATTCATGGCGATAAATTCCACACCCTGAATATTCTCTCTGACCATACGGGTTATGGCGTTGCAGCCGCCTCCACCTAGTCCGATAACCTTAATTTTGGCCGGATTAGCCACAAAACTTGTTCTTGCCATCTCCTCCTCCTTTAACTAATGCTTTAAATGAGTTCCCTGTTTACCGGAACTCCTAGCGGAACATATTTCTGAGCTGAGAGGCCAGCCGGCGCACGGCACCGCCGAATATCCCTGACTTCCAGCTCTTCTTGCCTTCGTTCTTTGTCCCCCAGAGCAGGAGGCCAACACTGGTGGCATATGCCGGGTCGCGAAGGACCTCAGAAATGCCATATATATCAGTGGGAGTGCCTACCCTTACCGGGAGTCGGAGTATATCGCGTCCCAGAGCAGCTATGCCGGATAGATTGGAGCTGCCGCCGGTGAGCACCAGCCCGGCCGGGACTAGCGTTTCATATTCCGAGCTTGGCATTTCCAGCAGGATGAGCTTCAAGACTTCTTCGACTCTGGCTCGGACGATATCACACAAATCCTGATAGGAAACGCCGTGCCCATCCTGTGATAGGGCGGGAGCGGTATCCGTCTTGCCCTCGTAGACTGGCATGACGCTGCCGTACTTTTTCTTCATCTCTTCGGCGATATCAAATGGTAGCCCCAAGCCGATGGCGATGTCCCGGGTAAGTTGATAACCGGCTACCGGCAGTATGGAGGTATGCCAGATGCTTCCATCTCTGAAGACAGCAACGTCTGTAGTCCCACCGCCAATGTCAGCCAGTATCACACCTACCTGCTTCTCGTCCGCAGTTAATACTGCCTCACTGCTGGCCAATGGCTCGAGGATGAGATCCTCAACGTCTATACCGATACTGCGAATGCACTTTACTAAATTCTGAATGGAGGTTACGGCAGCCGTAATAACATGTGTCTCCACATCAAGTCGGAAGCCATGCATTCCTACCGGGTTATTGACTCCTGCCTGGCCATCAACGGCATAGCTTCGAGGAATAACATGAAGCAGCCTTCTGTCACTGGCAGTCTTAACACTCTGGGCAGTGGTAAGGACGCGCTTCAGGTCGTCGGGACGCACCACGCGGTCATTGCGGGTAATAGCAACTACGCCGCGGTTATTCATTGAGGTGACATGTCTGCCGGTGACGCCAACATAGGCTGATTCCACCTTGTAGTTGCTGGCTTGTTCCGCCTTTTTTACTGAATCACGAATTGATTCTCTGGCTTCATTGATGTTGACCACCAGGCCTTTGTGCAGTCCTTTGGATGGGGAAATACCTACACCCACAACTCGTGGGCTGTCGGCATCGCTTGCATCAGCCAGTATGGTACATATCTTGGTAGTGCCCACATCAATAGAAGCTACAACATTCCGCTTTTTCATCTGCCCTCCTTATTAAACTGGATTTTGACTCCACTTCGTCATTACCCATTTTTACATTTTTAAGGACCTCCTTTTTAGGCTCTCTAAATAGTCTAAGCTGCGGAAAATGCCAACTTGATTTTTTCCATTAAAGCTGGCCTTCGCCACCCCCTGGACTTGGCTATGGTTATGAAGGCGTGGTCCTCAGTGGTGGCATAGCAATCCCCCCGGGTAGTAATGCGCTCAGCCACTCTTAATTTAGCGCTGCGACTGCGCGGATTAAGGTCAATCTCCATCGCGGTGGGGGTAATGACTTTCTTATTGATTAGTCTCAGACGAGGTATGTGACCGCAAACACAGGTTGGGGTACCTGGAGGGCAGATGCAGCCCTTGGCTTCTCTTTGCATAAACTGCTTGACGATTCGGTCTTCGAGGGAGTGGTAGCTAATCACCACCAGCCTGCCCTCGTAGCCAAGCAGTTCGATTGCCTGTCTCAGGGCTGTTTCCAGGTATTCAAGTTCATGATTAACGGCTATCCGCAGTGCCTGGAAGGTTTTTGTGGCCGGGTGTAGCTTACCTCTCCGGTTAATGGCCTTCTCTATGAGACGGGCCAGCTGGCGGGTGGTTTCTATCGGGCGTTCTTTCAAGATATGACTGGCGATCCGCTGGCTGTAGCCTTCCTCGCCATATGTTCTGATGATGTTAGCTAATTTCGCCTCCGGAGTCGTATTAACAATCTGGGCAGCGGTGACCTTCTGGTTTGGGTTGAGCCGCATATCCAGGGGTGCGTCATGCTGAAAGCTGAAGCCGCGACCGCTTCCGTTGAGCTGGAGGGAGGAGAGCCCTAGGTCAAAAAGGATGCCGTGTACCGGGGAAAAGTCGTATTTGATGCAGATTGACTGCAGATTAACGAAGTTGTCATTAACTACAAGGGTTGAGTTTTTATAATGCTGGAGCCTGTCCCGCGCCATTTCTATAGCCTTAGGGTCGGCGTCTATGCCCAGCAGCTGCCCGCCGGGCGAGCTATGGTCTAAAATAGCAGCGGCATGTCCCCCGCCGCCAAGTGTGCAATCAATGTAACGTCCCCCTGGCTGGACGGCTAGGGCTCTGAGTGACTCTGACAGCAGGACCGGGGTATGGGTGGGGGCTGACCTGTATGCAATCATTAGCGGTTTTCCAGACTTTCTATGATCTGCCAGGACTGTTCCTGGCTGGTACCCTTCTCTTCCTCCCAGAGCACTTTGTTCCATATCTCAAAGCTGG
>CAYOKF010000220.1:0-3070 GCA_964404475.1 uncultured Dehalococcoidaceae bacterium
AATCGTCCCGTTTAATAACATCATAGGTTAGCCGTGCCGATTCTTGTTCCGGTAATTGTAGCACGCACTATTGTCTAAGTTTACCTGATATACCAGGAAACTGAGCTGGTCAAGCTAACTCTCCGTAACACGGAGAGTAAAAGTGTACCGGCGCTTTTTCTTTCCGGTAAGCTTGGATAGCAGCCGTGTTATTCCATCTTTTTCCGTAATATCATAATAACTATTGCCAGAATAGCGTAGAAACCAGCAACCGCGAAAGAAGCCACGTACGACATTGGGATTGGCTCAGAACCGTATAGTGTTCCGTTGATAATACCCATAGCAAAGGTGCTGAACCCCATTACCAGTGCACATATCCATAGTATCCAGGCCATTATTGTCGCCAGGGCTTTAAATATGTCCGGCATTTTCCCACCTCCTGTTAATAGTGTGATAAGAGTATATACCATAATATTTTTTTGTCAAGATAGGCGCTCAAAGTAATTTCATATAGCATTTCACGACAAGCTAAATTGAAAGTGCGCCTATCCGGATGCTAGAATTATTTAAGAACGTGGGAAGGGATTAGGTTGGCAGAATACTTCATCGGCACCTCAGGCTGGCACTATGACCACTGGCGCCGCCGCTTTTATCCGGAAAAGCTGCCGAAGGCTGACTGGCTTGAGTTTTATGCCCGTCATTTCACCACCGTTGAGCTCAATAATAGCTTTTATCGCCTGCCATCGGAGAAAGCCTTCGCTAACTGGCACGATTCTTCCACCGCCGGTTTTACTTTTGCGGTAAAGGTCAGCCGTTTTATTACCCACATCAAGCGATTGAATAATGCCGGGGAAGCTGTGGCTAATTTCATTAGCCGGGCCAAGATTTTAGGGGGGAAGCTTGGGCCGCTGCTCTACCAGTTACCACCCAGTCTGCACCGTAACGATGCTTTGCTGGAGTCATTCCTGTTTGCCTTACCAGTGGGGATGGAGCACGTCATCGAGTTCCGGCACCAGTCCTGGCTTGAGGATGAGGTATTCGCTATACTACGCCGGCATAACATCGGTCTCTGTGTCTTTGATATGCCTTCTTTGACCTGTCCGCTGCTGGCTACGGCTGATTTTGCCTATATCCGGTTTCACGGCAGTGACCGCCTTTACTCAAGCGGCTACTCTGATGAGGAGCTGGCGGACTGGGCCGGGCGCATGGCACAATTGGCTCCCGGCCTGAGAGCAGTCTATGTCTATTTTAATAATGATATAGAGGGCTTCGCGGTGAGTAATGCCCTAACCCTGCGTGGTTACCTGGAAAATCAGTAAGTGAGATAAAGGAGGCAAGATTGGCAGATCATCCCTATCGACTTCTGGTGGTGGATATTGACGGTACCCTGCTGGGCAGTAGCCCAAGGATATCGGATGAGAATAAGCAAGCACTGGACAGAGTCCGTGAGTCAGGGACACAGTTTGCTCTGTCCACGGGGCGCTCCCTGAAATCAAGCCTCGGTATTATTGAGCAGCTATCACTGGATGGGTGCCACATATTCTTTGATGGTGCCCTGGTCAGCAGCCCTGACCTGGTTGAGGAAATTCATGTTGAGCCGATTGATGCGGGGGTGGTGAGGCGGATGGTGGAATTTGCTGGCTCGCATGACATTGACCTTGAGCTTTCCTCCGCGGCACAGTATTTTGCCAGGCGGGAGACCTGGTCTACACGGGTACGCCGCCAGTTTTTCGGGAGCGAGGTGACATTAACCGATTTTAACGGACTCTGGGAGAGGGAGAGAATCATCAAAGGCGGATTGGTGACCACTAATCATGAGGAGGAGGCAAAAGCGGCGATTTTCTCGGCCCGGTTTGCTGACAGCATTTATTTCTCGCCGGCGCGGACCCCGGCTTACCCTGGCGTGACCTTTTACAATCTGCTGGCACCGGAGGTATCCAAGGGGAAGGCATTAGCCGCATTAGCCGTGCATTTGGGGGTAGCGCTGGCTGAGGTTATGGCGGTGGGAGACGGCGCCAATGATGTCTCGCTGCTGGCTACCGCCGGCCTGGCGGTGGCGATGGGTAACGCCCGTGACGAACTCAAGGCAATAGCCGACTATGTTACCCTTGACGTTGAGCTTAACGGACTGGCTGAAGCGGTTAACAGGTTTTTACTTTAAGACGGGTTTAACTTTCACGGGAGCTCAGGTACATACAGATGGCGCCGCAGGCGGCTACATTAAGTGATTCTGCTTTTTCCCGGGCTGTGGGGATTTTAACACGGTAGTCTGCCGTGGTTAAGATAGCTTCGGATAGTCCCGCCGCCTCGTTACCCAGTGCCAGCAGCAGTTTTTTCTGGCCGGAAAGAAGCGAGGGGTCAGCCATGCCGTTAAGGTCAGCGGCGATAAGTAAATGCCCGCTTTTTTGCAGTGCCTGCAATAGTTCGAGATAATGGCCGGTCCGGCGCAGCCAGACCGCCGTCAGGGTGCCGGCAGTAGCTTGCACGCATTTGGGGGCGAAGGGGTCAGCGCATTTGTCCGTAAGGATAATACCGGAGAAATTGAAAGCGGCGGCGGTGCGGATGAGCGTGCCCACATTACCCGGGTCCTGAATATCTTCCAGCAGCAGGATTTGACCGCCGGTGTTCTCCGGTAGCTGGTCTGAATAGGTTTCCCGGGGCAGGCGCACCACCGCCAGGACTCCCTGCGGCGTCTGCGTGGAGCAGATATAGCCGAACTGGTTTTCCGTAACCTGCCGCGTGGCATAATTACGGTAAACGGGGGCTGGTTCAGCCACGGTCACGATTTCGCTTATCGCTTCCGGATGGCTGCTGATAATTTGCCGGATGGCTTTATCTCCTTCGACAGCAAAGGCACCGGCTTCCCGCCGTCCTTTCCAGGTGGCAAGTTTCTTATACCATTTAAGGGGCTTCAGTGGCTGATTTCGTCGCTGAGTTGTATCTGTCATCGCGCTCAACATGAACTAGGGTTACAGGTCAAATATTTTACCGGGATTGAGGATATTATTCGGGTCAAAAGCCTGCTTGATGGCTTTCATTATGCTCAAACTGGCGTTATTCATCTGGAGGGGCAGGTAAGCCTTTTTGCTGA
>CAYOKF010000221.1:0-3063 GCA_964404475.1 uncultured Dehalococcoidaceae bacterium
AATGAACGGATCATTCTTACCGGTAATCTCGCTGATAATTCGGTAGGCTTGCTGGGCTATTTCTGGTGGCTTCAAATCCAGCGGTAGCTCCGGAATCATCCCGGCCACGGCATTTATCACCTGTCGTTGAATTGCCTTATCGTCAGTTGCCACTCTCGCCGCTCTAAGTGCCTGGTTCAAGAGGCATGGCAAACAATCAAGATATGTTTTCAATCTCTCTCGCTTCCTTTTACATCGCTCCTGTTCTGCCTGTGTTTCTCAATACGCCCAACAAGGTCATCCGCCTTTTGTTTCAGTGAACCAACCATAATTGTCAGATCTGCCTGTGACACAGGGGCAGATTCAACAATCGCCCCCTGCGGGCAGATATCAAGGCAAATACCACAGTGGTTGCATCTAGTCCGGTTTATCTGTGCTTTTCCGAATTGAACTGAGATAGCTTCTCGCGGACAATTTCCTGTACAGAGCCCGCAGCCAACGCATAAATCTTTTCTCACCCGTAACATGATATTTCATCCCCCCGGAGAGTTTTTAATCATCAAAATCAAAAGGAACCAGGTAAACCCTGCTGTTTTCCTTGTGTCCCTTCACCAGTTCACAGTGCCTCAATGTAGCCAGATGCGTCTGTAGTTCTGTGTCCCTCAGGTTAAAATTTGCCAGAATTTCTTCCCTGGTTACCTTGCCTTTTTCTCTGATGAACTCGTAGATCTTCTTCTGTAGTTCCGTTAGACCCTCAGTTCCCTTCAACCCTGCACTCTCCCTCGACCGCGTGGCAGAGTAGACTGCCCAGGGATCACAGGCTTTTACCGGATATCTAACGTCAATGTAGCAATCCTCGCACAGCACCTCCCCACGATGCTGATAACAATCTTCTTCTGGGACTTCGCAACCACAGCGGTTGCACTTTATAATCATTTTTTACCAGCTACTATTATGGTAAAACCAGCTTCGGGGTAATAGCCTTCTTTTGGCTCTTCAGCATGTTGCACGTTTCCGGGTTTCTGGAAGAGTGTAGAAATTATTTTCTCAGTAACAAAGCCCGCCTGTTCCAGAAGCTTGATAATATCTTCATTACTGTAGAAAGTAGCATGTTGGTAGAAACGATGTCCTTCCGCCTTCTTTTGCTGATAAAACCGGCCCCATGGACTTTCCTTCAAGACCAGCCCAAGCACTATCTTGCCGTCCGGTGTCAAGATACGGTTGGTCTCCTTTAGAACAGCCAGCGGTGAATCCAGAAAGCACAGGGTGACTATCAGGAATACCGTTCCGAATGACTCCTCATCAAAGGACCTCTTTTCTCCGCAGGTATTTAGGGCATTTATCCCCCTCTTTCTCGCCAGTTCAACCAGCCTGCGCGATGGATCAATGCCGTTCTCTATGCCCAGAGCCTGGGCGAAACGTCCGCTCCCAACACCTATTTCGAGCCAGGGTTTCGGTAAGTCAGCTAATAAAGTCCTGAACGCCTTAGCTTCAATGAAGAAGATGAGATTGCCGTCACCGTCAAACCAGGCATCATATTCCGAAGCCAGTTCATCAAAAGGAGAAAACCCACTTTTTTTATCTTGCGAATGTCCCGTTCTTAGCTTTGGCTTTTTACCTGTTTGCGACATTCCTAATCACCTGCATCAACGGCTCGGTACTCCTCCACCAATATCTTGGATGCTGTGAAATCTATCTCGATGACTTTGCCCGGCACAACCTTTTCCTCGCCGAACAGGGTTTCCAGTTCCACTCTATCGCCATTTATCCGCATTTGGGCAATATCCTGGCAGACAGGTTGACCGCTCCAGTCATTTACGAATGCCTTGGCCAGACACATCTCTCTTCACCTCCGTTCAAATCAACCGTGGATTCACTTGGCTACATCGGTAAGAATAACATTCAGAACTCCTCGTATATCTTCGGCCACTTTTCCCTCAGCAGGAACTTTACCCTCTACGCTTGATTCAAACAAATCAGTGTCAAAATGGAGGCGACCGATTACTTGAATCCCCTGCCTTTTCAAAACAGCCCCCACTTTTACTGCGATATCATCCGATGTCGCTTTGTTAAGAACTGCCCAGATATTCCGGATGTCCATTCCTTGAGCCAGGTAATATATTTTTTGAGCTACCTCTACTGACTCCAGGGGAGGCTCGACCACAATAAGCACGCTGTCAATGCTGGTCTCCACCCCACGGCCAAAATGTTCCACACCTGCTTCCATATCAACAATAGCCAGTTCGTCTGATTTAAGGGTAAGTTTCTTGAGGAATTCACGGCTCAATACACCCATGGGACAGGCACAACCCTCCAGAGACTGAAGTATCTTGCCGATGCTGACCAGCATAAGTCCGTCTTTTCTGACCAGGTGTTGCGGTGATATATCTTCCAGAGAGATATGACTTGCAGCGAAAATGTTGGTCTGAGCCATTTTCTGCTTCAGGCCTTTTTTACCGCCGACAAGTTCCATGAGTGGCACGGGCGGATGGTCTAAGCCAAGCATCCGGTAGAGGCCGGAATTTGACTCGTCTGAATCCACGACCAGTACCTTATAGTCTCTGCCCCTGGCTTCATTTGCCAGCAACGCGGCAACAGTGCTTTTCCCACTCCCACCCTTGCCGCAGACAGCTATCTTCATGTTTTTCTCCTTACTGTTAGTCCCGCTTTATCTTAAGCTGGATTTTCACCGGATGCTTTCGCCGGTATCTTCCGGGCGTAGAATTTCTTCCCCTGGTATTCCAATTCCAACAGGCTGCCATTGTTAATCAACTCCTGGACAATTCCCCATCCTGTATTAAGCCGGTCGAGCAATTCCTTTACCGCATCTTCCCTCATGGGGTGCACCGCAGTAATACTTAACAGGTCGTCGGTGGCATCGCCGGTGGAAGAAAATACATTTCCCTCATACCCGATAAGATACTCGACCCCGCTCAGCCTCTTACTAAAGGTCTGATATGCAGTATTTAGAGCTTGATCGGTGGCAGGCTCTATCCGTTCGGCCGGTGGTCTTATCGGGATAGCCAAATACGCTTTGGCCGGTTTCAGTACCGCCAGGAAAGCAGTTATTTTGTTTACCTCACG
>CAYOKF010000222.1:0-3062 GCA_964404475.1 uncultured Dehalococcoidaceae bacterium
AGTGTAAGGTTTCTTCCCGTCATTTATCTCAGGCGCATTTGGAGATTTAACGATGATTAACCATGCCAATTGGCAAATTAATGTGTATGTATATTGACAAATGTCCTCTTTGTGGCTTATAATTTCAAGTGCTACGTAAGGTGAACCTTTATTTGATACTGTTTTTGGAGTATAATATTACACGATTTCAGGAGAAAATGAAGACACTCAGGGAAAAGAGAGGCTGCTCACAAGAGAGTACAGCAGCCAGTGCCGGAAGAGGAACCCCGGTTAGAATTACGAGGGGAAGTGATTAAGTCATGGCTACAAAAAAAGATATGAGACCCCCGGAATACCGCTACTGGAAACAGCTGATGGAACACCTCAAGGGTAACGCCAGTGTCTTCTTCAATGGAGAACTCGTCTATCCCCGCCAGTTTGAGATTCACCTGCCCGGCAACCATCTGGTGCCGTGTGAGTTGCACTGTCCACATTGTGCCGGGAAATATTTTCAGAAAGACCTGGGAACGTGGGAAATGGATGGGCTGGAACTACTTAACAAGCTACAGGGGAAGATTCCCTATCATATATATGGCGGCGCCTATACGGAACCACTTCTAAACCCCTACTTCATGACTTTTCTGCATATGACGAAAAGATATGGCAACCATTTCGGCATACACACCAACGGTGTAATGCTTTCCCGGCTGGAGGAACAAAGCGGCTGGTTAACCGAACTCAACCGAATCTCAACAGACCCTGTGGACTATCTATCGGTTAGCCTCGATGCCGGTTTCCCGTGGTCATGGGCGCAGACAAAGGGAACAAAGCATGAAGAGCTGTTTAATGAGATTATCCGGGGCCTGAGGAAGGCCGTTGAGATAAGGGAAAAGGCAGGAAAGGGCCACGCCATCCGTCTGTGCTATCTCATCTCTCCACACAGCGACTCTCCCGAGAACTTCGGGGCTATCGTCCAAACCGCCCGGGATATCGGCGTGGACTCGCTGCGGTTCTCCATTCCGTTCGCCTGTTATAACCAGTCGTTTGATGAAGTACGGGAGTACAAGCGGAACCGCGAAGTACCGATGACAGATGTCTATGAAGAGAGGCTGTCCCCATACCTTGCCACCTCAGAAGACGAGAGGCCTTACATATTCTACACGGGACCGGAATTCACCGATGTTGACAAGTTCGATTTCAAGCAATGCGTGTATTGTTATTACCAGATTACCTACGGCGCTGATGGCTACGTATACAAATGCTCAACAACCGCCACGCCAACAATGTCGATGTGCCGGCTGGGGAAAATAACCAGCGATTTAGACGAGTTCCACCGGCTGCTAATGGAGAACGCCAGCCCGAAATGGGATGCCAATACCTGCTTCGTCAAAGGCGCCCGGTGCAATCGCATGGGACTGGAGATTAACCGGGCATATGCCGAGCTGCAAACCACAGGCATACTCGTCGGCGGGGTGGAGGCAACAGAAAAAGACCAGAAATAACTCGTTATAGGAAAGTGGCTAAATGATTGACTGTGCCTTAATCGGTTGTGGGTACTGGGGCTCTAAACTCAAGAGGTACATTGAAGAAAACGAGAATTTTAATCTTAAACACGTTTGTGATTCCAAGTCCGACCTGAATGAAGTCTGGCATGATAAGCACTTAACCGCCGTGGTGGTAGCGACCCGTAACGATACGCACTACACCATCGTTGAAGCAGCCCTAAAGCATAACAAGCATGTGCTGGTGGAAAAACCCCTGGCTTTAAAGGCCGAAGATTGTGAAAAACTCAAACAGATTGCCTCAGAGCGCCAGCGGCTGCTCCTGGTTGAATACACTTACACCTTCTCCCGGGCATTACGACAAGCCGCAAGGATGATTGAATCCGGTGAGATTGGCAACCTTCTCGGCGTGGAAATGGCGGTGAGACATCTGGGCAGATTCCAGGGAGGCAGTGTTTACTGGCTCCTGGCTTCTCACCTGCTTTCTGTCCTGGATATGTTCACCCCCATCAAAGACCTGCCTTTCCAGAAAACCGACATGGTTACTCATGATGGAGCAGTGGAAACCGGCGTGCTCTCTTTTAAAAAAGGAGGCATGGCGGGTCAGATAACGGTCAGCCTCAATTACCCCGGTAAAGAGACCAGAATCATACTGTACGGCGAGCAAGGCACCATAGTTTATAACCCGGTGTCGCCGCCATCCTTACAGGTTGAAAAGTATGAGAGGCTTAAGTGGACGGTGGGCTCTAACCTGCCCCGGGAACACACCGACTTCGACATTGACGAAAGCAACAACTTACGTTATGCCATAGAGTACTTTTATGAGGCGTTAGAAGGAAGAGCCGGGGATAACGTAGATAGAGCCATAGCCATAACCAGAATACTTGAAGAGAGATAAAGCCAGATCATGAGTCATGTAAATCACAACAGGCAACAAGACCGGGCCATAGAAGAGTTCTTGTCGAAAGGCACCTACCGGTTTAGCGGCTCGGATGTGCTGGTGTTTGTCCCGGTCTGCAACGAGGAATACACCGTAGCCAACGTAGTTAACGGGATAAGAGAAAGCTGTAACTTTGACATATTGGTCATAAATGATGGCTCGACAGACTCCACACCGCAGAGCCTGCAGCAGTTGGAAGTCGAGTTTCTGGAATACCCTCCCGGCATAGACTCCCACGTGATTTTCACCGGGCTCAAGGTGGCCTATGCTCTTGGTTATAAATACGTGGTTAAGATCGACGGTGATGACCAGCATAACCCTCAGGACATCCCCAGATTATACGAACACGCCATAAAAACCGGGGCCGACATCGTCATCGGCTCCAGGCACCTCCACAAATTCGATGTCAATATCTTCAGCTTTGAAGGCTCCGGCATGTGGTTTTGTTCCCGGCTGGTCTCTTTACTGTCAGGGAAGCGCATTACCGACACTACGTCCGGGCTGAAAATTTGGAGGCGGGAAGCCAGTGAAGTATCTCTTGCGGCTCTCCAGAAGGGAAGGCTCAAAGAAGGCTCTACCTATCACGTTGAGGAGCTAATTATTGCCGCCAGGAACAAGCTAAAAGTCGAAGAGATAAGCGT
>CAYOKF010000223.1:0-3040 GCA_964404475.1 uncultured Dehalococcoidaceae bacterium
ACGCAGGGCTTGCCCTGGCTGTCGCTTATATTGGCTGGTCTGGGTATTTTGTTGGCCTACGCCATTTACAGCGCCAGGTGGCTCTCGGCGGAGAGTATAGGCCGCCGGTTCAAGCCACTTTACATCCTCTTCTACCGCAAATACTGGTTTGACGAGCTTTACGAGAATGTCATCGTTAAATTAGCCCTGCTCAAGGGTTTGTTTGCCGGGTTTCAGCTTTTTGACAGTAAAGGGGTGGACGGGGCGGTTAATGGGGTGGCGGATAGTGTCCGGGCCGGTGGCAGTGCCATCCGCCGGGCTGAGACGGGGCAGTTGCAGCTCTACGCCTTGATTATGGGCATCGGGATAGTAATTATTATTCTCTGCGTCTATTTCGCGGGTTGAATCAGTAAGGGAGTTAACATAGTTGGACTTTAATTATCTGACAGCGATACTGGTGCTACCGGTGCTGGGGGCGGTTATTATTGCCTTTATCTCCAGCCGCCATGATAAGGCAATCAAGTGGACTGCGGCCGTCTTTACTTTTATCCCCTTTGCGTTAGCGGTAGTTGTCTTTATTCTGTTTGACAGGTCACCGGCGGCGGCCGGGGTTTTCCAGTTCGAAGAAAAGATACTCTGGATAGCCCCGCTCAATGCTTATTACCACCTGGGTGTGGATGGCCTGAGTATGCCGCTGGTGTTGCTGACCGCCTTCCTCGGTTTCCTGGCGGTACTGGTCTCCTGGAAGATTCACCAGAGACCACGCGAGTACTTTGCCTGGCTATTGCTTCTGGAGACGAGCATCATCGGGGTCTTTGCCTCTCTTGACCTGCTGCTGTTCTTCATCATGTGGGAGATAGAGGTTATCCCGATGTACTTCCTGATTTCAATCTGGGGCTCGGGGCGGCGGGACTATTCCGCGATAAAGTACGTTGTCTATACTTTATTCGGCAGTGCTTTCATGCTGGCGGGCATCCTCAGCCTGTACTTCACTGCGGGCAGCCTGAGCATGGTGGAGATAACCAACCAGGGACTGGGCATGGTGCAGTCGGTTATGCCGGTGGCGGCGATTTTCTGGTTGCTGTTAATTGGCTTTGCGGTTAAACTGCCGGTCTTCCCGCTGCATACCTGGTTGCCGGACGCCCATACCGATGCGCCGACGGCGGTCAGTGTCATGCTGGCCGGGGCGCTAATCAAGATGGGCGGCTACGGTATGATCCGCCTCTGTGTCAGCTTCTTCCCGGATGTAGCCAGGCAGTTTGCTCACTTGCTGGTGGTACTGGCGGTAATCGGCGTGGTCTATGGGGCTGCGGTAACCCTGCGGCAGACGGACATAAAAAGGCTGATTGCGTACAGTAGTATCAGCCACATGGGATATGTGCTGCTGGGCATCTTTGCCCTGGGGCAGGTAAGCCTGACCGGTGCTGCCCTGCAGATGTTCAGCCACGGTGTGGTTACCGGGCTTCTCTTTGCCATGGCCGGTCTGGTGATTCACAATATAGAAGTGCGTGAGATTGACAAGCTTGGCGGGCTGGTACGGCAGGTGCCGGTAATAGCGGTGGTCTTCTCGGTAGCGGGCCTGGCGTCTCTGGGGCTGCCTACCACCAGCGGCTTCGCCGCAGAGTTTCTTATCTTCGTGGGTAGCTTTGCCAGTAACGCCTTTGCCGGTATTCAGGTGTATACGCTGGTTGCTATCATCGGCGTGGTGCTTACCGCCGGATATATCCTGTGGATGTTGCAGCGGGTGTTCTACGGGCCGGTGAAAGAGGAATATAACGGCGTGAAGGATGCCGATACGCTGGAAAAGTTCTACATGTTCGCCCTGGTGGCGGTGATTATGCTGGTAGGTATCTACCCGGCGGTCCTGACTGACGTGATCAAGCTCGGCGTTTCGCCAGTAGTAGCTTTATTAGGGGGTTAAGGAATAGATTTGAATCTGACACTGTTTATACCGGAGCTGGTTCTGGTTGGCTTTGCCCTTCTCGTCGTTCTGCTTGACCTGGTCGTCAAGCAGAAGAGCTGGCTGGCGCTGGTTAGCCTGGCCGGGCTGGTGATAGCCGGCGGTTTTACCGTAGCCATGTGGGGAGGCAATTATCCTGGTCTATTCAGTAATATGCTGGCCGTGGACAACTTTGCCCTGTTCTTCAAGCTCATCTTCGTGGGGGTGGCTTTCCTTGTTATCCTGGCCTCAACGGACTACGTGGACAAGCTTGCCCGCTTTCAGGGCGAGTATTATGCGCTGGTGCTGCTCTCGGCGCTGGGCATGATGCTGATGGCAGCCACGGCCAATTTGATAGCTATCTACCTGGCTCTGGAACTGACCAGCATTTCACTCTACGCTCTGGTGGGTTTCCTCAAGGACAGTAAATCAACCGAAGCCTCGCTGAAGTACCTGTTGCTGGGCGCCGTCGCTTCGGCGGTATTGCTCTACGGTATGGCCATGGTCTTCGGCTTTACCGGTACCACCCAGCTGGGCGAGATTGCCCAGGTCATCCAGGGTATGTCGGCAGGGGCTTTGATGAACAGCCCCGGGCTGCTGCTGGGTGTTGTCTTGATTATTGCCGGCTTCGGTTTCAAGATTGCTGCGGTTCCCTTCCAGATGTGGGTGCCGGACGTTTACGAAGGTGCCCCCACCCCGATAACCGCTTATCTCTCCGTGGCCAGCAAGGCCGCGGGCTTTGCCGTCATTCTGCGGGTCTTCTTCTCCGCCTTTGGTACACCGGCCTGGCTCAGCCTGAACTGGGGCTTAATCTTCGCCGTGCTGGCGGTAATAAGCATGATCGTCGGTAATGTGGTGGCTATTCCGCAGAGCAATATCAAGCGTATGCTGGGGTACTCCAGCATCGCTCAAGCTGGTTACCTGATGGTGGGATTGGCCACGCTGGGCTTTTCCCCGGCGGCTGATATACTGGGGCAGAGCGGCGTCCTCTTCTTCTTAGCCAGTTACGCCCTGACCAATCTGGGAGCGTTTATTGCTATTATCGCTATTTCCAGAAAGATAGACAGCGACCAGATTGACGACTATACCGGCATGGGCCGGCGGGCGCCCCTGCTGGCCCTG
>CAYOKF010000224.1:0-3026 GCA_964404475.1 uncultured Dehalococcoidaceae bacterium
CTATCCCATCCTATATATTGAGAATGGTAGCCAGCGTCTTAAGGGATTAACGGACCAGAATTAATGAAAACCGTAGTACAATGTGACTTTGACGGTACCATCACCGATAAAGATATTAGTTTCTTGCTAATGGATAGATTTGGCGAGCCAGGCTGGCGGCACATGTTGCAGGACTATCAGGAAGGCAGGATATCAGTCGGGGCCTTTAACCGAATAGCGTTTGCCACGATTAAAGCCGGCGAGCCGGCCATTCTCGACTTCGTGCTGAATAGCGGTGAATTCAACATACGACCCGGCCTCCCCGAATTGCTCGGCTACTGCACTGACAACGGCCTGGAATTCGTCATTATCAGTAACGGCCAGGACTTCTATATTGACGCCATCCTGGCCAAACTGGGCATAAACCACATTAAGGCATTCGCGGCAACCAGCCGGTTTACTCCGGAAGGTATCGAAGTTAATTATATCGGGCCCGACGGCACCATACTGGAAGACTGCTTTAAGGAAACCCGCACCAGGCTTTTCCTCAAGGAAGGGTACCGCGTCATCTACATCGGCAATGGCATATCTGATATCTACCCGGCACGGCTGGCCCACCATGTTTTCGCCACCGGCGACCTACTTGAGCAGTGCCACAAGGAGAACCTCAAATGCACGCCGTTCAACGACCTCAATGACGAGGTCAGTGGCCTGAAGCGGCTACAGCTTGATTAATCTACCTTCAAGATAATCCCCACCGGGCAATGGTCAGAACCCATAACCTCCGACTTGATGAATGCCGTGGTGACCGAGGGCAGGAGATTTTCACTGACAAAGAAATAATCAAGCCTCCACCCCACATTCCTCTCCCGGGCGCCTGACTTCATGTCCCACCAGGTGTACTGGTCCGGCGCCTGGTTAAAATAACGGAAGGTATCAACAAAACCACGGGCGATAAACTTATCTATCCACTCTCTCTCCACGGGCAAGAAACCGGAGATATTCTCATTAGCCTTGGGCCGGGCCAGGTCTATTTCCTTATGAGCCGTATTAACGTCACCGCAGATGACCAGTTTCTTACCTGCTGCCTTTAACCCCCCCGCAAAATCAAGGAAAACATCATAGAAATCCATCTTGTATCGCAGCCGTTCCGCGTCCTTCTTACCGTTGGGGAAATAGATATTTAACAGGGTAAAGGTGGGGTACTCCGTAACCAGGACTCTTCCCTCCGTGTCAAAACCGGCAATATTGAAGCCATACCGGATTGAGCGCGGCTCCTCCCGGCTAAAAGTAGCCACCCCACTGTACCCCGCCCTCTCCGGATAATTCCAGTAAGCCTGGTAACCCTGCGGCTGCTTGAGTTCCTCATCAAGTTGCTCCGGCTGTGCCTTCGTCTCCTGTATGCAGAGCATATCCGGGGTCTCCTGATACAACCACTCCAGGAAGCCCTTCCGCCTCACCGCCCTAACACCATTAACATTCCAGGATATTAGCTTTAACTCCTTCATAGAAAAATCTCCAGAATAATAAAGGCTATCTTAAATTATACTAGAAAAAATCAAGGGGTTGACAGTATCTATTAACTGTCCACGAAATATTCTTGCGCAGATATCTCAAAAAGAAAAAATTTAACGGGAGAGCTTTGACCGGCGCTTTATGCCTGAAAATGAATAGAAGAAGTAACGCCTTTGGGGGTTGAGATAATGGCCAGATTGGTAGTATGCTTGCCTGCCACCGGATTTAGTTCTACCTGGATTATCATTTCCTCACCCGGATTCAGTATCCCCGGCTCAAGGGTTTCCGGTGTCTCTTCAGCCGCACTGAGATAGATACCCTTGACTGTCCACTGATTATCATCCGGCTCACCTGCTACATAAGGGAACCATATAGTACGATAATCCCCCGTATAGTCGTAATACTGAATGATACAATCCCATTGCTCAAAACTGGATAGCGCTGCCTGCCCGTTGTTTTTTAACGCTACTTCCAGAGTATTTCTTTCCTTATTGATAGAGGCCGAAAGCATCGAGATATCAATTCGCAGAGTTTCCCTGTCCATCTCCGAAACTTCAGCAAAGGAACAGGCGGTGTTATCCCATGATAATAGAAAATTTTGAGACATGGTCATGCCGGTAAACACCAGCATAGCCATAAATATCAGATAAAATAAAGGTTTCGCCAAACGCTTCCCTAACTAGGGCACAGAGAAACGGTAGTTCAACATTCCCCGTTCCCCTTCGTCTCCGCGCTCTGCGCCAGGCTTACGTATCGTCTGTTACCTGTAGCATCACCGTGCTGAAACAGCCCCGGTTACCATGCTACGCAAGCCACGCCCTCATTTTATGGCACCGGTAGTACTTAAGTAATAGGTGTATACCCTTATTTATAACGAGGGATATCCCCCATATTATTAGTCACTGAATTTTCTTTTCAACGATAATAGCCAGATACCATCAAGCAACTTGCGAAATCTTGACGGGTAACTTGCTCAGCCAGTAAAATTATAGCAGGAGAAAGAAATGCCACTATACGAATATTATTGCCCCGATTGCGACCTGAAGTTCGAGCAAATCCGCCCGGTTAGCCAGGCTAACGGGGATGCTACCTGCCCCCGCTGCCAGCAACCGGCGAAACGCAAATTATCCACCTTTGCCTCATTCTCCAGGGATGAATCCGGACTGTCCACCCCGTTAGCGGGCTCCGGCAATTCCTGCGCCGGCTGCAACGCGTCCAGCTGCAGCACCTGCGGCCTCTAAAACAGGGGGGACATCATGAACACCCCGAGAAGAACCGGCATTGCCAACCTGCCCCTGCAACACGGGAAGTCGCCAAGGTGGCTGTTCGACCGCATGGTGAAACTGGCCCGGTAGATTCCCATTGCCATTGTCGCTGATTTTGACGTTCAACAGGCTCAAGCGCCTGCGCATGCGATAAAAGTCGCATACAACCCGCTGGTCACTGCCTTACAATACCATTAGCTGTGGTTTAAGGATTGGAGGTGGTGCCCGTGACGCAAAGGTCAATCGTCGGTTTTTCGATTACGGCGG
>CAYOKF010000225.1:0-3011 GCA_964404475.1 uncultured Dehalococcoidaceae bacterium
CACGATTTGGTGGATAAGCGGGCATTCCTGGAAGGCGCGAGTAGCTCGCATCAGTATTGTCTCGCCACCCAGCGGGGCGAATACCTTGTCCACGCCCTCCATTCTCTTACCCTCCCCGGCGGCGACGATGACGGCGCCTGCTTTTTCTTTTTTGTTGTTCATACTTACCTCCCCTCCCCCTCATTTTTGTCTTTTCCCACCCGGCCGCCCTCGTATCATTTCCTGCTTATCCCGCAGTCTTTTCCCTACCCCGAAATCCCTCTCTAACTCTCCCTTTACCAAAGGGAGACGATGGCGTTTCTCATTTAGACTCATCGTCTGCAATCCTATCTTTTGTCCCCCTTTGAAAAAGGGGGACTAAGGGGGATTTTACTCACTCTTCCCCCGCTTTTTTTGAAGCCCCGCCCCAATCGCCTCTCTCAGGGTGCTTGCCGGAATAATCTCAATATCTTTCGGGGGCGTAATCCTTGCCCCGATTTTAGGTATGATACAGCGTTTAAAGCCCAGCCGGGCGGCTTCTGTCAGCCTGCGCTCAAGCTGGGAGGCGGCTCTCAGTTCACCGCTCAGTCCCACCTCCCCCACCGCCGCCAGGGTGGGGTCAACCCCCATGTCGCGGAAGCTGGAGGCAATCGCCAGCGCCATGCCCAGGTCGGCCGCCGGCTCCCCGACCCTGAGTCCGCCGGTGACGTTAACCATGATATCCTGGTTGCCCAGTCTCAGGCCGACCCGCTTGGTCAGCACGGCGGTAACCAGCAGCAGGCGGTTGAAGTCAACGCCGTTGGCGGTGCGCCGCGGTAAGCCGAAGCTGGTGGGGGTCGTCAGGGCTTGAATCTCTACCAGCAGCGGTCGGCTGCCCTCAAGGGTGGGCACTACCGCCGAGCCCATGGCCTCAGTCCCCCGCTGGGACAGGAAAGCCTGCGATGGGTTTTCCACCTCCATCATCCCCTGCTCCATCATCTCAAAGACGCCTACCTCATTGGTAGAGCCGAAGCGGTTTTTGACGCTGCGCAGCAGTCGGTAGGCGCTGAAAGGCTCGCCTTCAAGGTAGAGCACCACGTCGACAATATGCTCCAGCACCCTGGGGCCGGCAATGGCGCCTTCTTTGGTGACGTGCCCGGTGACGAAAACCGGTATGCCCCCGAGCTTGGCCCACTGCATGAGTCTCAGGGTGCACTCCCGCACCTGTCCCACGCTTCCCGGCATGGCATTCAACTCCGGGGAATAAACTGTCTGAATGGAGTCAATAACCACCAGCCCCGGCGATAGCTGTTCCGTCTGGTTCAGGATAGCCTCCAGGTCGGTTTCTGCCAGCAGGTACAGACCCTCGCCCTTTAACCCCAGGCGCTCCGACCTGAGCTTAATCTGGTGCACCGTTTCCTCACCGGAAATATAGACCACCCTCCGGTTATGAGCCATGGAAGCTGATGCCTGGAGCAGAAGCGTGGATTTACCAATACCAGGGTCGCCGCTGATGAGCACCAGGGAGCCGGCTACCAGCCCGCCGCCGAGCACCCGGTTAAATTCAGCCAGGGGCAGTGGTATCCGGTCGGTTGCTTCAATAACCACCCGGGACAGTTCCTGGGGTGGGGAAGCCTGAGCTATCTGGCGGTATGAGGCGACCGAAGTCGTCACCGTCGTTTCCAAAAAGCTGTTCCACTCCTGGCAGTCAGGACAGCGTCCCAGCCATTTCGGGCTTTCCTTGCCGCATTGCTGACAGACAAAGATGGTTCTGGCGGGAGATTTATCTGATTTACTCACAGATTGACTTTACCCGATTTTGGGCAATAAGGCAAGAGGGAACGGTGTTATCTATTCCCACCCAAACCACCCTCGCAGCATCAGACAGCTTATCACATAAGCGCATACCCTCCACCCAACAGAGGCCATTAAGAGTGGGATTAATGGGGTGAGGTTAGCTTGACACTTTAGAGTAAGAATTGTTACACTTTCTTTGTCCCTCTCGAGAGTTGAACCAGACGGATAAAGCAGGCTATGGCTGTGAAAAAAGTTGGCATTCTCTATCATCCCATGATTGAAGCCGCCCGGGTCAAGGCTGAGGAACTGGAAGGCTTCTTAGACTCAAGGGGTATCTCTGTGTGGCTATGTTCTGCATGGGACGGGGAGAAAGCCAGGGCTCAATTAAACGACACCGACTTAGTTCTTACTGTCGGTGGTGATGGCACAATTCTGCGAGCGGCCCAGGTAGTGGTTCCCGGGGCAACTCCTATTACCGGCGTAAATCTGGGAAAGCTCGGCTTTATGACCGAAGTTAATGCTGACGAGGCTCTGGAAAAGATACCGATGTTGCTGGACAAGGAGGGCTGGATTGATGAACGGGCCATGCTTCGGGCAGAAATTGCCGCCCCCGGCCGGGAGCCCCGCACATTTCACGCCCTGAACGATGTTGTGGTGGCGCGGGGGGAATTTGCCCGGGTAATTCGCGTCGAAGCCGCGGTTGATGGTCAGCCCCTGACCACATATAAAGCTGACGGGGTGATTGTGGCCACAGCTACCGGCAGCACCAGTTACGCCCTTGCCGCTGGCGGTCCTGTTCTCTACCCGCAGTCTGTGGATTTCTTGCTGGTGCCCGTAGCCCCTCACCTCAGTTCAAGTTACGCCGTGGTATTACCAGAGACCGCTGAGGTTAAATTAAGCATTGAAGCAGTTCATCCGGCCACACTCAGCGTTGATGGTCACATAAATCTCCCCTTATCAAGCGGTGATACTATTACGGTAAAGCACAGCCCCAATACGGCTCGATTTTTAAGGTTAAGCGACCGGACTTCTTTCTACGGCTCTCTGGAAGAAAGGTTGAAAGGAAAACGGGGTGAATCAGGTAGAAAAGGCTAGAATCCCGGATGTGCCCCAGATACACCAGTTGATTAACAGCTTTGCTGATAAGGGCGAGATGCTGCCGCGGCCACTGAGTGAGTTATACGAGGATGTCAGGGACTTTTTTGTCATAAGAGAAAATGAACAGGTGGTTGCCTGTGCGGCATTGCACGTTAGCT
>CAYOKF010000226.1:0-2996 GCA_964404475.1 uncultured Dehalococcoidaceae bacterium
GCTACTATCGTAATCACCGGCCTGCTCATGGTTTATCCTGCTATGCAGAGCCCCGGCCTCTTCGGGGCATCTGCGGGAAATGACGAAAACCGCCAGCCGATACCGGTTGAGGAAATGTATCCATCTCTAACCGGCCCGGAAGCCCCGGATGACATCATGCCAGCGCCCGGAATGGGGCCAGCCTACCGTGCCAATATCCACCAGCAGGGGGTAGAAAACCCCTGGCCGCCTATTGATACAACTGAGGTCACTCTTGGCACCAGTTTCGAGACGGACACGGTTTATGCCCGTTACCGCGACTATATAGAGACAGAAGCGGGAGAGTCCAGAAACAACATAGTTTTCGTGAGTATGGGGAACAGAGCGGTCAGCAGCCTGAACCTGTACACCGTTAATCTCCTCACCGGCATTAAAGTCACTGAGGGAATGCGCTGGCATGGGCCGGGGGCGGTATCCGTGGTTTTGATGATGGAAATCGCTCCTGATGTTCAGGTCGGGCAATACAATTTCGGAATAGGCATTGAGGTTGACGGCAAGGACTACGGGACAATTCCCTGTACGATTAAGGTGCTTGAGGCTACTGTTGCCGGTATCCCGTCTGAACCAGAGGAACCGTATGAAGGCAATCACGGCATTACCAGCACAAGGGCAACTTGGGAACCGGGCGATAAAATCTACCAGTCCAGTTCACTCATGATAGAGCTGACCATTGATGACCTCATTGAGAAGTCAGATGCGATAGTAATCGGTAAAGTGATTGATATTTTTCCGGCGCGTCGAGTTGATATTAATGGGGATTGGATAATAACTACCGATGCTGTTATTGAGGTCGAGCGTTATCTTTACGGTCAGTCGCGCTCCCCATACATTGCCGTCATGGTGCAAGGCGGACGTGTTGAGCAAACTTTCGTATGGGTTGAGGACCAACCGGAATTCAATCTTGGGGAAGAAGCAGCTCTCTTCTTGAACCATCCGCAGCTCAAAATTACACCAACGGAAGGGTTCGAAGCCGCCGATTACTACATGGTCACTGGCTCCATGCAGGGCAAATTCGGCTACAAAGATGGTTACATGGTCAATCTTGAGGGAGGTTTCCTCACTGTCTCCGAAATGGAGCAGAAGATAGCCGCAATTCATAGCGGGAAATAAGAAATGAAAAAGAAATACCTGCCAGTAATAGCACTGATAGCTGGATTTATATGGGCATTTATCACCGCTGGTGTCCATAGCCTGCTCTTTGCCTTCCTGCCGCTCTTGGCATTTATCTTTGGCTATTTTTCTACGTGGCGGTGGGGACTGCTCAACGGTTTTCTGCTTTTCATTGGTTACACCTTCGCCACCGCTTTTATGTGGTATGGCGTCAGTATTAACCTGCTCTACTTTTTGCAGTATTTCTACGCCTTTATAATGGGCGGCTTCAGCCTGTTGTTGATAGGCGCTCTAGCGCCAATAGTAAAAAGAGGCATTCGCAAAGCCAGTTCTATTGTTGTCACGATTGTCCTTGTCTTCTTTATGATCTGGTGCGGCTTCCAGGCCTGGCCTGATTACAGCTATTACTACCAGGTTATCATTCATACCACGGAAGACATTGATGACCTTGAGCTTCACCTGCCGGCAGGTGTCGTAGCCGGGAATATTTATGAAGAGTTGTATGATAATCCATGGAACGAACCCATGGCTCCTCTTACTAGAGACTATAACCTTGAGATAGTGAATACCGAACACGGCCCGATGCTTAAGCTAACCCTTTCCGACCTTATGCAGGAAGGACCGCGGGGCTATCCATACACAGCCAATATCATCTTCATGGAGCCGGGATTATCATTGTCCGGTAACAGGTTTACGGAGATGTTTTTACCCTGGCAGGGGAAAAGCGCTCCTCGTGAGCTGATAAAGCTGATGCCAAGGTATGATGTTAATCCGGTTAATATTGTGGAATCGATGGAATTCCGTGGGCCGCTGAAGGTGGAAGAGAACCTGCGCCTAGAGGAATTCACGGTTCCGATTATGGTTAAATCCGATACCGATGCCAACTTTGAGCTGAGGCTGGAGAACCGTACTGGCTGGGGAGGGTGGATTAACTTTACCTACAGCAAGTCAAACACATATACTGAGCTTGTCAGGCACGAAGGCAGCATCAGCAATGAATGGCTGCTTGTTCCCGTGGAAGTAACCAGGAGGCTGAGTATTAGAGGGACTGGAGACTGAAATGGATAACGAGAAAGAGAAAAAACGCTGGCCTGAGAAAATCACTCTTAATCAGCTGGTTGGAGGTTCGAGTCCTCCGCGGCTCACGTTCAAATCCATCACCGTTGGCGAACATTTTTACTAACGAACTTTTCACCAATACGATAAACCAGAAGTTACTTATTCGGTACATTTCGAGCTAAATCGGATTGAAAAAAAGAGGTACTATGGTCTACGCTTTTCCGCGGTCAGGGACAAGACTCGGTATCTCTTAATTTTTGTAGCTTTGAGTGCAGACCAAATCCAGTGAATAATTTCAACTGGGGAATATGTCACTGTAGGTTGATGTGAGAAAAGGTGGCAGCTCAGTTTCCGTCTGGCATAAAGGACAGGTGCCCTTCAAGTCTTTGCCATCCATAATATCCTTAATTGTTTCTATTACCTTGTGCGGATTTTTTTCTACCGCAGGCCAGAACCCCCCTGTAACTTCCATCTCTTCACACATAGTGGCCATTATGTGGGATACATAGCAATTGTAAAAAAAAGAAATGCCATATTGCTGACATGCGGTCTCAACATTTTTCCTGAACATCTCTATTAACTGCACTCCATTCAAGCGGAGTGGAGTATTGTTGCTATCTTTAATTGTGTATATTGGTGAATAGAAATATTTGCTTCTGAATCCGTATATTGCTTCACTTGGATTTTCAATAACTTTAACTGTATTCAAATTATTCTCAAGGAGTATAGCTGAAATCTCAGCAATCTGTGCAAAATGTTCATCTCTTTGCTTTGGTGCAAATGTTTTA
>CAYOKF010000227.1:0-2993 GCA_964404475.1 uncultured Dehalococcoidaceae bacterium
TAACGAACCAGAGCGGATACCGGAACCGGACGCTGCTACGCAGCATATCTTTGACCAAGGACATCTGGTCGGCGAACTGGCCAAGAAACTGTTCCCCGGGGGAACAGATGTGCCAGCCGATGACTTCATGGGTAACATTGCCGTAACAAAGGAACTCATACGGCAGAAAAAACCGTTGTACGAAGCCGGGGTATTGTCAGACCACATTTATTCACGGGCCGATATCATGAATCCGGTGAATGAAGACGAATGGGATATCATCGAGGTCAAAAGCTCCACCTCGGTCAAAGATATCAACTATCATGACGTCTCTTTCCAGAAACTGTGCTGGGAAGATGCGGGGCTGAAGATAAGGAAATGCTTTCTCGCCTGCATCAATAACCAGTATGTCAGGAATGGTGAGATTGACCCACAGGAGTTTTTCATCATCGAAGACATTACCGATGAAGTCGCCGCTGCCAGCGAAGGCACAAGAGACAGGATAAGTGAGATGGTTAAGGTCATCGGCTCTCCGATATGCCCGAAAGTAGATATCGGCCCGCATTGCAATGACCCTTATCCCTGCCCTCTTGCCGAGTGCTGGGAGGGACTGCCGGAGCATAGCGTATTCACCCTGTACTACGGCGGTAAGAAGTCATATGAGCTGTATCATAGCGGAGTACAAAGTATCGCCGATATCCCCGTCGGCTATAAGCTGAACGACAAGCAGCGCATCCAGTGTGCCTGTGTCCGCGGTGGGAAACCTTACCTTGACAAAGAAGCGATAAAGCAGTTCCTTGATGAACTTAAGCACCCACTCTATTACCTCGACTTCGAGACCTTCGGTACCGCTATACCGCTCTTTGATGGAACGAGGCCGTATCAGAACATTCCCTTCCAGTTCTCCCTTCACGTACAGGAAACGCCGGGTGGTGAGTTAAAACACTACTCATTCCTGGCTGAAGGAAGGCAGGACCCGCGCCTTGGTCTTTTAGCATCACTGAGCAGGCTAATCGGTAGCAATGGCAGAGTCATCGCCTACAACAAGTCCTTTGAAGCAGGCGTTCTGAATAATCTCGGTACATCCTTCTCTGAATACGCAGGTTGGACAGAGAGTGTTGTTTCGAGGCTAACCGACCTCATCGTACCTTTCCGAAGTTTCCATTACTACGATCCTTCACAGAAGGGTAGTGCTTCTCTGAAAAGTGTGCTTCCGGCAGTAACCGGGCTGGGATATGACGACATGACGATAGCTAAGGGAGATGATGCCAGCCTGGCATTCTTGAGCATCACCTTTGACGACGTATCACCAGAAGAGGTTGAAGGAATAAGAACTGACCTGCTTGCCTACTGCAAGTTGGATACCGAGGGGATGATCTGGATTGTAGAGAGGCTGGGGGAAATGGTTGATTAGCTGTAGAAAAGACTGTATGGGAGATGTATATTGAGCGAAGAATTTTCAAGGCTCAACCCAAATCATAAATTATTTCAAAACCTGGCAGAAGGGAAGCCCATATGGTGGCAAAATCTTGTTAAAGATCCGGAGATCTATATTGAGGTTAGGAAAGATAACTACTTAGACGTTTATTACAACGGAGGTAGGGTGTTAGATCTTTCTTTTACCGACAAATTCAAGGGAAAGATCCATTTCGAATATATTCCAGTGATGAGTCAGGAAGAATATGTCCCTCTAGAAATATCCGGGGATATCGTTAAGCTAAATGATGGTTTCACAAGAATTATAGAAATCAGGGATTTTTCTGAGGCTGAGTTAAAAGGAATAAAAAAACGCATATCTAAGTTCTACCCTCCTTCATCTGAAAAAGGAATTCAAGCCAGCTTTGTGGCGAAGAATACTCAATTTCTCGATACGGAATTCCAACATAGAAGCAGAATCAGGTTCGATCTCATATGGGCTGATGTAGCTAAACGGAAATTATTTGTAGTTGAACTGAAGACGATTGGAGACCAAAGGTTATATATTGGAGATGATAGCAAAGAAAGTAATAACTATAACAAGATTGATCTGCAGTTAGAGAAATATCGTGATTTTGTCAAAGTAAATAAACATAATCTGCTATCACATTATCAGCGTGTCTTTCAAGTAAAGAAAAAACTGGGTATACTTCGTCCCGGATTGAAAGAATTGGATTCTCTCGATGCCTTCACATTCGAAGAACAACCCATTTTGCTGATTGGTGATTGTACACAGGCTTGGATAGACCAGCAGAGGGCTCGCCTGAACACGGCAATTGAAAAAGTCGCGTATGGCTGCTTTTACCAAGGGAAGTCTACCCGGCAATTCTATATTCCTGAAAAAACAAAGGGTAATAAACATATATTTATAAAGTCTCTAGAAGGAGATTTCGATGGACCAATTTGAACACGTTTTGCCTGGCGAACAAGGTGAGACAGGGTGGTTTGCCCACCAGAACCCATTTGAGCAGGAAACCATAACACGGCAAGTGGCTTATAAACGTGCCCATTGGCCTGGTCTTTCAGGCGGCCGTGATGTAAATAGGCCAAAACATTCCTATCCCCACATATTTCCCGCTGGTTGCGAATATTTGTCGGTTTATGAATCAATTGCGTTAGAACTATTCGACTATCTATCGAAGGAAGATATAGTGATTCACTCTGGAATAAGGAACCTGAAGAGCTCTCAGGCGGCTTGTTTCAATATTCTTTTTCCTATGAAACAAGATTTAAGCCTAGCAAAATCCGCCCTTGATCATTTTCTCCCAAATGCTGAGTCTATTGACGACATTGAATTCGAATATACCGGACCTCCTGAGATTACTCAGTGGCTAGGTGAACCTACTAAAGGTAGACGTGGCCAAAATAGAACCAGTATAGATGCAGCGGTATTCTGGAAAGACCAAGGTGGGCGGAGTAATATCTCCTTGGTTGAATGGAAATATACTGAGAAAAACTTTGGCACTTGTAGAAGGTACATAAGTTATCTGAACTCATAGAATACTACGAGGTCTGTAACAGAGCCGAGGGCAAGAGCT
>CAYOKF010000228.1:0-2967 GCA_964404475.1 uncultured Dehalococcoidaceae bacterium
AGTTGATGTTCTCGCCTGAGGAAATAATTGAGTCAGCAGAAACCAGGATTAAGGTAGATATTTCTGCCGACGGATTGAATGATAACTAAATAAAAGATCCCAGCTAGGAGGCTATTACATGTTAAAAATAAAGTGCCCGAGCTGCAATACTCAGGCCAGCATGTCTCTGGTTCAACCGGTCTATGAAGGACCATACCGTTGCTGGAAATGCCGGGCGCTATTCAGGATTAGAATCGAGGATGAGGAACTCCTTTCATGTGAGCCGATGAGTGAAGAGGAATTTGAGGAAGAGCAACAAGCGGAGTCTTAACCGGATATGAAGACTGATACAGATACGACAATTGAACAAAATACCAGAGGTAGCCGCGATGCAGAAATGCAAGCGACTTCGGCCAGCATCTACCTCAGGGAAATTGGTCGACTACCTCTTCTTGATGTGGGGGAGGAAAAGGAGCTTGGTCACCGGATAAAACATGGCCGTAAGGATGAAGCACAGGAAGCCAGACGGCGTATGATTGAGGGTAATTTACGGCTTGTGGTCAGCGTTGCCAAGAAATACATGGGGCAAGGTCTATCACTGATGGACTTAATACAGGAAGGCAACTTGGGACTGATGCGGGCGGTAAACAAGTTCGATTATCGTAAGGGTTACAAGTTCAGCACATACGCTACCTGGTGGATCCGGCAGTCTATCACCAGAGCTATCGCCGATAAAGCCCGAACCATTCGTGTTCCGGTCCATATGCTGGAGTCGATCAAACGCCTCCTTAGCACCAGCCATAGCCTGACGCAAGAGTACGGGCGAGAGCCTACCAAGGAAGAACTGGCGACACAAATGGGGGCTTCTACTGATAAGGTAGCTCAGATAGCCAAAGCAGCTAGGCAGCCCGCTTCGCTGGAAGCCCCCGTAATGGAGGACAGCGACAGTAACATAAGTGATTTCATTGCGGATAAGTCGGCAGCCCAGCCGATAGATGTGGCCACAAACAGGCTCTTAAAGGAACAGTTGGATGACATCCTGGCATCGTTATCAGAAAGAGAGCGCCGGGTTATTGAAATGAGGTTCGGTCTGGGTGATGGCCGCAGGTACACCCTGGACGAAGTGGGGCAAGAGTTCGGGATTACCAGAGAACGCGTCCGACAGATTGAGAATAAGGCTTTGGGTAAGTTACGCCACCCCAGGTACAGCCGAAGGCTGAGGGAATACATAGAGTGAGGCTTTAGCATGCGGATAAAATTTGAAGAGACAACGATTACCGACCCTCAGACTAACAGGGATAGAGATGCCGTAGCCGTAATACGTAACGGACGTCAGGTAGCCTTGCTCCCAGAGGCGGATAGATTGAGGAGGGCCCTGAATCTGTCTTTTGGTGATGTTGAGCACATTGTCAGTCATTTCCAAGAGCTAATGAACCGGCCGCCTAGTCAGGATGAGCAAGAGTTCTGGAAAGCCGTCCTTGAGTATAAACGTGGTCAGGAAGAGGCTTAATAGGAAGAATATTCATTATGGTAATCACCAATACAGGAGGTCAAAAAGTGGGTAAAGTGAGCGCAGTAGAGCTATGTCAGAAGCTGAAAGATGAGTCAGAAGCCAGTCAGGATGATGATGCCGTCAATAAATTAAGGATACGTATCTTGGATTACCTCATAACTTCTCGTATTCCTGATGACAGGTTTGAGGAAGTTCTGGAAGGCAGGATTAGTGACCCTGACCCGGCCAAAGAGTATAGCAAGGTTATATGCGGTGAGATTTTGGAGGCTTGGCGGACCCAGACTTAATGAAAGCTTTAGGGAGTAGCAGTTGCAAAGGGGGTAATACTGTGTTCTGGCATAAGATGGGAACAGCTCTAAAAGGTGAGAAAAATAAGGCTGTAAAGAATATCGAAGGGGAATTAGTGGGCTATATGTTGAGCCGGCACGGCGTCACTCTTGATGAATTGCACGATCTAAGGCGTGTGGAGCGTGAGGTTGTACTTGGGGATAAGCCGCTGGGAATAATCATGATTCGTATCTTCAACCCGGATACCGCTAAGGAAAGCGACGTGGCTGTTGACAGTTACAGTAGTCTGGATAGACACCCGGAGTTAATCCTGTATGAGGGTCATTACCGCGACGTCAACGGAGAGGCAATGGATATAAAAATAGAGAAGAAATGAGGAAATAGTGCTCAGGAGGCCGGGGTGATAACCATAACCGAGCGTGCTAAAGAGGAATTGAAAGATGTGCTTGTTGCTGCCGAGGCTGAGCCATATGAAGGGCTGAGGCTCCTGCCAACATCGGAAGAAGTATTTGAATTGATGCTGGATACCGAGATGACTGGCGACCTAGTGGTAGAACACGAAGGTTATAAAGTGCTGCTTATCGGGCTTGAGTATTTTAAGTGGTTAAATGGTAAAACCTTGGATTGCAGCGATACGGAAGTAGGGGCCGTTTTATTCGTACATTAGTACGTCGAAAGCGAATTGAAACCTGAGGAGGTTGAAAATGCTAGATGTGACTGAAGGTGCCAAGCAAGAACTGAAAAGGCTATTAGTCGCTCGCACTGAGGACCCAGACATTAGCTTGCGGTTAGAGGGCGAGCCCGGTCAATTCAGAATAAAGCTCGACAGTGAGGTGCCTGGTGACCAAGTTTTAGAATACGAAGGGGCGAAGGTGCTGCTATTGGAACCCGCATTAGCCTTACTGCTTGAGGAAGCAAACCTCGATGTTCGAGATACTCCTGAAGGCCCCAAGTTGGTTGTTTTGGGGACTAAATGAGGATTGAAAACCCTAGTTATACTGAGCTACGAAGATCGTGAGGTCTCTATGAAGGGAGAGAAACAAGAGATAAGAACAGAATTAAGGGATTTTGAAGGCAGCAAAACCATAGTTCTCTATAACAATTACATTAAACGTGTCTTGTTTTACTTTGTCGCAGCATTCGGTTATAAACGGCCAATATTTAACCTGGCAAAATTAGCGGCAAGC
>CAYOKF010000229.1:0-2960 GCA_964404475.1 uncultured Dehalococcoidaceae bacterium
GGGTGATGTCCCTTCCCTCACATTTGATGTTGCCCTTGGTCGGGTGGATGATACCTGATATAGCGTTGAGCAGGGTTGATTTACCTGAGGAATTGGCGCCAATAAGAGCCACGATTTCACCGGGCCGTACTGATAGTGAAACGTCCCACAGAGCCTGGAAACTGCCGTGAAAGACGTCTATACCGCTAACTTCCAGTAATGCTTCTTGATGCGTTTTCTCCATTTTAACCATGTACCCGAAGCCGCTAACCAAAATAGGCTTCGATTACCTTTTTGTCTTCCATAATGTCCTCCGGCTTGCCTTCGGCGATTTTGGCGCCTTTATCCATAACGACAATCCGGCTGACTGCTTTCATCATGACACTCATCACATGTTCGATGAGGAGAATGGTTACCCCCGTCTCATTGATTTCTTTAAGGAGTTCCAGCATCTTGGGGATTTCTTCTTCAGTCAGTCCGGCGGCTACTTCATCAATGAGCAGCAGGGTTGGCTTGGTGGCCAGGACCCGGCCTAACTCAAGTCTTTTGAGGGTGACTACCAGCATATCACTGGCGAGCATATCTTTCCTGTCGGCAAGGCCTAATGCATCCAGTATCCGGTCGGCTTCCCTTTGCGCTTCAGACTGGCCCAGGTTCTGGCCGTACTGCGCGGCCACCAGTAAGTTTTGCCGGGCGGTCAGGTGGGTGAAGGGTTGAGGGATCTGGTAGGTACGGGTAATGCCGAGGTGGCAGATCTTATGCGTAGGCAGGCCGGTGATGTCACGTCCTTTGAACCTTACTTTTCCTGAGTCAGCCTGGTATTCGCCGGCGATTACATTCAGTAATGTGGTCTTGCCGGCCCCGTTAGGGCCCATCAACCCCACAACCTCACCCGGCTGCACATCGAGGCTCATGTCACTAACTGCAACCAGTCCGCCGAAGCGCTTGGTTACTCTGTCCACTGATAGAACCGGTGCTTCCATCCCGTTACCACTCCAAATCATGTGGAATGAAATAGCCCCCCACTTTATGGGGAAACCAGCGTGACAACCAGCTGCCATCCCACCGGTTTCCCCACAGTGTATTACTTTCCGGGGGCACCGTCAAACCTGACTGCCTTTCATCCGGCACCGGAAGTGACGCCCGTACCCGGTCTAATCGTAGGGTATGGGGAAGATGAGTGTGCCCTGTGCAGGTAAAAAGTCGTGCTTGGAGAAGACTATCGGGCATTCCCACACATGCGGCAGGTCGGTCTTCTGCCACTGGCCAAAGAAGAGCGGTATCCAGCTGAAGTGCATCTCCTGGTTAAACTTCACGCGGTAGTTGATGGTCTCCAGATCGGTTTCGGCTATGGCCTGATTAATCGCCGCCCCGTCAAGAGTGCCGGCTCTTTCCATGGCGTCAAGCATGACCTGCGCTGGAGCATAGCCGTGGCCGATGCCCCGGTTTAATGGTTCATTCTTGGCTGCGGTCCATCTTGCCGCCAGAGATTGTGGTGTGGTGTCACCAATACCGGCAGCATCATATTCCGGAGCCCACCATATCTCGGTACCGATACCCAGTGGCAGGTCACCGCCCCAGGAGGTTATGTCTACGTAAAAGAGCGGGGCTCTGCCTATCGAGACAATCTTGGGACTGAAGCCCAGAGCGCGGGCCTGTTTCCACATTGTCCCGAAGTCAGGGCCGGGAGCGTTACCCCAGAGGATTTCCACGTTATTATCCTTCCATTCCTGTATCAGCGAAGAGAAGTCCGTGGTTCCCACGGGTACCAGCCCCAGGTTCTTTTCGGCACCAACAACTGTCAAGCCAAATTCCTCAAGCAGGCCGGGGAACAGACCGTACCAGCCCCTGCCGTCTGGCTCGTCGGTGGCAAAGACGCCGGCCACTTTATTGGTCTGGTCAGCATGAGCTTCCAGCTCGGCAAACCAGGTGTCCCTGATGGTGTATCCCGGCTCGCCGTAGCGGAAATCTCCCTCCACAGGCGGCGTGGCGATGCCGAAACCGGGAAGCCAGGTGTATGCCCAGTGCCCCTCGACTTCAGCTCGCGCCCCTGCCCAGGGTTCCAGAGGGCCGCCGCCAATAATATGGGGAATCTGATACCGGTCAGCTACGGTACTTATCGGGTTATGCATTGAGCACGGCTCGTCAGGTGATATTAAGGCGTATACCTGACTGTTAACTATCAGGTCTTCGGCCAGAGTACCTGACTTTACCGGGTCGCTCTCATTATTGGCAATAACAAGCTTGACGGGTATTTTCTTACCGTACTCTTCGATATATAGCCCGCCTTGCGCGTTGATATCATCAAACGCCGCTTGCATGCCGAAGGTGCAACCCTCACCGAAACCGCCGAACATCCCGGTCATCGGTGCGCTGCTGCCGATACGAATTTCGGTAGGTCCGCCTGGTGCCGCCTCACCGCAACTGCCGAGGAAAAGGGCGGTGGCGAGAATAATCACCAGGGGAATGATTAGAAGCTTTTTCATTGTTGATTCCTCCTTTTGCCAAAATGCCGGGGTTCATTTGACCAACCTGTAATGTTGTTATAGGCACCACCTCCCCGGGCTGAGTTCAGCATCTATCTCGCAGGGTAAACTCGTTGTGCTGCTTTGCTCTTCGCAGTGGCGGAAACGGAGAACATCTATGATAAGTGGACTGAGTACGGCACCGGCCAACTCAATTTTCCTACCCATTTTACATTCAATGTGGGAGTGACAACATATTAGGCTTATTTACCAGATGGTTAGCTGGGGATTAGTGTAGAGACTTTTGTTATTTTTGTCAAGTACCGGGGCGGACGTAGCGTGTACGAGCAGGAGCGCAGCATCTTTGCCGCCTGGTAGCTGTGGCGGTCTTTGAGTTTACGCTGGACAGAGCCTTCAGCTTTACCCACCATGTATCACATAGTGCACTGTGCCACCAGTAACAGTCTCGCTCCGCAAAGATAGAATAATATATATCAGGTTCCAGGAGTCATCCTC
>CAYOKF010000230.1:0-2948 GCA_964404475.1 uncultured Dehalococcoidaceae bacterium
GAACGTATAGCGCCTCCAGCGACTGTGAATGGTGCAACCCGGCTGACCTGCCCCCGCCGCCCTGTGTCCGTATTACCAGCGGCACCTTGACCGCCCCACCGGTCATGTAGCGGAACTTGGCTATCTGATTGAAGACCTGGTCCAGGGCGAGGAGGGAGAAGTCAATATACATTATCTCGGCTACCGGGCGCATGCCGACCAGAGCGGCTCCCAGCGCGCCGCCGGCTACACCCTGCTCAGCCAGAGGCGTATTCCTTACCCGGTCATGCCCGAATTCCTCCACCAGCCCCTGGGTTACCTTGTAGGCGCCGCTATATTCGGCGATATCCTCACCGAAGAGAAAAACCTTTTCATCACGGAGCAGCTCTTCCCGCAGAGCTTCCCGCAGTGCTTCACGGTAGGTCAATTCTCGCATTTTTACCTCCTGCCTCAATCTGCTTTAGCAGTAGATATTTTCCAGAGCATCTTCTACCTTTGGTTCCGGACTCTCCGCGGCGAACCTGACTGCCTCATCAAGCTCTTTCGCCAGGCTGCCCCGGAGGCCTTCAATCTCCGCTTCGGTAATCACACCTGATTCTAATAGACATTTCTGTAGCCGCTCAATGGGGTCGAACTTCTGGTACTCCTCGATTTCCGCTTTACTCCGGTAGCTGGTTCCCGGGTCGCCCATGTGATGCCCGTGGTAGCGGTAAGTGGCGGCATCAATCAGGGTGGGCCCCTTACCGTTTCTGGCTCGTTCTATTGCTTCACTGGCGGCTCCAGCCACCGCCTCGGCGTCATTGCCGTCCACGCTCACGCCGGGGATGGCATGGGCCTTGGCTCTGTCTGCCAGCGTCTCCAGCTTGGTATAGTCCTTTTGCGGTGTGCTCATCCCGTACTTATTGTTCTCGCAGACAAAGACCACCGGCAGGTCAAAGACTGCTGCCATTCCCAGTCCTTCATGAAAGGCACCGGTGCAGGTAGCGGCGTCACCGATGAAACAAACGGTTACCCGGTCCAGGTTCTGCATCTTGCAGCCGAGGGCGACACCGCTGGCAATGGGTACGCCAGCGCCAACAATGGCTGTGGCGCCCAGCATATTGAGGTCTGCCGCCACGATATGCATTGAGCCGCCTCTGCCCTTGCAGTAGCCCGTCTCCCTGGCGTAGAGTTCAGCCATCATGCGGTCGAGCCTGGCTCCCTTGGCGACGATATCACCGTGACCGCGGTGGGTGGTCAGGATGTAGTCATCCTCTCTGAGAAAGGCGCAGACTGCGGCTGGTATTGCCTCTTGCCCGACTGAGGCATGGATGAAACCGGGACAGTTGCCCTTACGGTACTCCGCTATTGCCCTCTCTTCAAAGGCTCGTATCCTGACCATTGTCCGGTAGATTTCTTTGAGCTTATCGTTGTCTATCTTCTCCATATATCTCCTCCCTCAGCTATCGTGTATATATTGGAGACACCGGCAAGAAATTCAGATGCAAGCATACGCCATTGCAATCTTTCATGTCAAATATTTTACCATGTAAAAACACCCGCCGGCGCATTTGACAAGTTGAGAATAGTGGCATAGAATTCTCCAATCAGTCCGGAACAGCGTTACCACACGTGGAAAGGGGGTAAGCACAGTGACGATTGGTACTATGGCGGTTGATTTTGAGGAAAGGGTCAACTACGAACGGTTACGCCGGGAGCGGCTGACCAGGGCGAAGGAGCAGTTAAAGGCACATGGTCTGGGCGCTCTGCTCTGCTACGATTTTGACAATATCCGTTATATTACCGGGACTCATGTTGGTGAGTGGGCCAGAAATAAAATGCAGCGCTATGTGATTCTACCCGGGGACGCTGACCCCATTCTCTATGACCCGGCGGCCCCTGCCAAGCGGAAGACAGCACCGTGGATCGCTGACCGCGTTTTTCCGGCGGTGGGGTCGATGAGGGGTGCCATCCCGCCTGAGGTCGGTAATGTTGAAGCACTGGCCAGGACGGTCAAACAGGTTCTTTCCGAATACGGCGTTGCTGATAAACCGCTCGGGATTGATATTCTTGATGTCCCCTTTTTAAAGGCGCTGGAAAGGGAGAAGATAGAGGTAGTGGACGGGCAGCAGGCAATGCTGGATGCCCGGATCATCAAGACCAGGGATGAAATTGAACTGCTAAAGCTCGCTGCCGCTATGGTGGATGCAGCCTATGGAGAGATTGTCAAGAATATCAGCCCCGGTGTCAGAGAAAATGACCTGGTTGCCATCGCCAACCAGACACTGTTCACATTGGGCTCCGACCTGGTGGAGTGTGTGAACAGTGTTTCCGGGCCACGTGCCCAACCGCATCCCCACACCTTCAGTGACCGCATCATCCGGCCGGGCGATATGGTTTTCCTTGATATCATGCATTCCTTTAACGGCTATCGGACCTGTTATTACCGGACCTTTGTCTGTGGCCAGCCTACCAAAGCACAACTTGAGGCTTATGAGAAGGCCTGGACCTGGCTGAAGAAATCTATTGACGCCGTCAAGCCAGGCGCTACCACGGCCGACGTGGCTGGCTGCTGGCCGCCGGCAGAAGAGTTTGGCCTCAAAGATGAACGTGAGGCGTTTTTACTTCAGTTTGGTCACGGTGTCGGCATGAGCATCTGGGAGAAACCGGTTATCTCCAGGCTCTTTTCAATGGAGCACCCGTTTACCATCAAAGAAGGCATGACCTTTGCCCTGGAAACCTACTGCCCATCGGCAGACGGGAAAGGCGCCGCCAGAATTGAAGAGGAGGTTGCTGTCACCAGCGACGGATGTGAAAGATTATTTCAGTTCCCCTGTGAGGAATTAATCTCCTGCGGTGTCCCCGGAAGCATGGCTTATTGAGTTCGTCAAGTAAGTAAGGGGGGCTGGCTAATGCTGAACCGTTTATTTTAGTTAATTGTCTGGGGGATTTCTAAAAAATAGTCACGGAGTGTATTTTCAAAACGCAAG
>CAYOKF010000231.1:0-2894 GCA_964404475.1 uncultured Dehalococcoidaceae bacterium
CTATGCCGCTGACCAGGGCCGTGATGTTTTCGCCGTGCCGGGCAATCTCTTTGTACCATTCCTTGGCCTTATCAATATCAGGCGGTATATCAATAAGCACCACGCCTTCAGAAGTAGTTATAAAGCTAGAATTCGCACCGCGCCATCCGGTTTCAACAAATATGTTCTCCCTGACGCGTTCCATCTAAAGCCTCCCTCTTATTCCTTCAGATCGGGAACTTCTCTTATCTCAAGAACTGCCTGCCCGTTCTCCATTCGCTGGTAAGTAATCTTGTTATCCCGCGCCGGGTCTGTCTCAGGATAATCTAGCCTGATATAACCTACGCGGGTCTCCCTTCGTGCCATGGTAGCCTGGATGTGTACCTCAGCCAGGTCCATTATATTTCTTACCTCCAGGCACCTCATCAGATAATGAGGGTTTTTAGCCATTAGCTTGGGCAGAAAGACTCTTCTCAATGAGCCAAGCCGGCGTAGTCCTTCACGGAGTTTACCCTCAGATTTCAGCATACCCACGTAACGGTCACATATATATCTTACGGCGCTCTCCAGCTCCATGGGCTCAGTGCCATCCTTCACTGTCATGGGGGCCAGGGCAGTCAGCTTTTGACTTTCTACCTGAGTTTCATCAATGGCAGGTTCGCCGGCTGCGCTTACGAATTTATGTATATTATCACCGACCAAGAAGCCCATGACCGTAGCGGCACCGCAACCATGGAAACCATTTACGCTGTCTCCTGCAGCGTAAAGACCGTTCACTAAAGTCATGAAGTCTTCATCTGTGTTTAGACCGGCAAGCGGGAAGTTGTGGGGTCTGTTATCCATCACTTCAAACCGGTGTGTTCTGGGGTCAAAGCCTCTTTCCTCGGCTATCTTGAATGACACCAGCCTCTCATCTGTATAAGCTACCTCTATCCTCTTGTGGAAGTCGTCGGGGAGGTGGGCAAGGCTATAGTAAATGGGTAGCTTGCCTTCTCGTTCCAGCTCGGCATAGGTGTTTCCGGCGCTAACCAGAACGTCTTTTCCATCCCAGCTCATCTGTTTGGCGGGAATCCCGTCGTTATGGGGGAAATTGCCGTGTGAGATGGTCAAATCATCACGCTCCCTGAATCTCCACAGTGGCAGGTCCAGATTGGCTAATTCCGCGCCGGCCCGGTAGGACATGGCTAAACCATCGCCAGAGACCGTGGCCGGGCACCAGTGGTACCGGAACTTGTACTTCCAGAAGAGGGGTGTCTCTGGATTATAGCAGCGGGCAAACAGCCCGGTGGCGATGATAACGGCCTTCGCTTTAATCACGGTGAATTCACCGGTGCGGGTATTTACGGCGGTAGCCCCCACGGCCCTGCCGTTGTTGGTGAGCAGGTCAACGATCATCGTCCGCTCAAGAACGTTCACACCCTTCTTTCTTACCGCCTTTGCCATTAATGGCTTGACGTTCATCCAATGTACCCGGAGCATGGCTTTCATCTCTCCGCGGTAACGGACGGAGGGTATCCAGTAGAATTCGCCGTCGTTCCACCTCATCGGGATGCCAAGCTTTTCCAGTTCTTCTATTGTCCAGTCGCCTTGGTCGGGGATTCTGTTGAGAACGTTCATGTCGGCAAAACGGCCCGGCCCGCTGACCGGTTCCCAGAAACCCTCGCCGCGGAACACCTTCTTACCATATTTTTTGTCCAGTTCTTCATAGTTGGCGCGTACACCCGGGCCATAGTGGTCAATGCCCGCCGCCGCACTGCCGCTGCGGTCAGTTTTTGCCTTCTCAACCAGCGTAACGTCAAGGCCGTGCTCCCTGGCCTTGGCTGCAGCCGGACACCCGGCTATTCCCCCTCCGACTACCAGTACGTCAGTCTCAACAACCTTATCCGCAATCTGTTCTAAAGTCATTATTAACCTCCCTAGAAGACATCCAGCGTGTTTTGTTCATGTTTTACAATCTTGCGTAACTCCTCCGCCCGTTTGTGGATTTCCGCATCTTCGAATTCTGTGTCCCGGTACCGGATGGTCTTTACATACTCGGGAACTACCTCTTCTGATGCCTGAACGTAGCTGATATCTTTCTCTTCAGCTCGCTGCTTGATAAGTTTCCACAGGGGAAATTCAAATTTCGATTCATAGTCCTTATCTGACGTAGGTTCTGCCATTTCTGTTCCTCCAATCTATTGAGTTCACAGGTAGTTAATATAGTCGTATTAGTACAGTTGGAAGCACGAAAACATTAGTCCGTTTATAATAACATAATATATATGCTAGCGCTACTTGGAGAGCCTGCTACATGGAGAGCATGAAACTTTAGACTGGCAAATCCCGGGTGAGTGGTAGAGGAAATAAGCTATTGCCTAATCGGATATAATTGCTCTTTCTCTCGCCATGAATACTGCCTGCTGCCGCGTATGTACCCTCATCTTTTTTAGAATATGGTGTAAGTGCACTTTGATGGTATTCTCGGTAACGAACAAATTACCGGCAATTTCCTTATTAGTTAGCCCCTGGGCAGCTAAGTTTAGCACCTCTTCTTCTCGCTTACTCAGGCCGATTTCCTGCGCTGCTCTGGTTCTTTTAGTTAAGGCGGGGAATTCCTTGACCAGTCTTTCCGCCAGTCTTGGGGACAGGGAAAAGCCTCCTTCATGCACCCGGGTTATCATGCTCACCAGGCGTATCGCATCAATGTCTAAGTCTATATATCCATCGGCTTCGGCATTCAAGATGAAAGACGGGTCATAATTTTGATGTGATAGAGGGGTGATGATGATGACACGCGTCTCCGGTAGCTCTTCCTTAATACGCTGTGTTATCTCAACACAGTCACCGGCTACTATATTTCCATCCAGTAAAATGATGTCTGGTTTCAAATCGATAGCCTTCCGGGCAGCTTCTTCACCACCGGGACACGTGGC
>CAYOKF010000232.1:0-2876 GCA_964404475.1 uncultured Dehalococcoidaceae bacterium
AGTTTGCCCTGAAGTATTCTAAGAAGTTCGCTTTTCCGGTAAATCTGGCCACGGCTGATATCCGGGCTTTGCCTTATGCTGACAGGGCTTTCGACTATGCAATTGCGGTGGCTACCTACCACCACATAGATGAGAAGGAAGAGAGACTGGCTTCACTGCGAGAGTTAAGGCGGGTGCTCCGGCCCGGTGGCGAGGCCTTTATCACCGCCTGGAACCGCTGGCAGCCCCGCTTCTGGTTTTCCGGCAAGGAGGCTATGGTGCCGTGGCGGGCAAAGAGTGAAACACTTTATCGCTATTATTACCTGTTTTCCTATAATGAGCTGGAGAGACTGATTATACAGGCGGGCTTTACGGTGCTGAAATCTTTCCCGGAAAGTACTTACAGGTTTCCGTTGAAAGTGTTTTCCCGAAACATCTGTCTGCTGGTGAGGAAGGAAGAATAAACTTTCATATAGCAATTTTGACAAAGTGACGTGTTGCTAATAGTATGCGTTAAGAGATTATGAAGTTTCCGTGAAAAGGAGGGAGTCATGTTAACGGTTATCAGGTGCCCTGCGTGCAGCAGTGAGGGAAGAATGTCTCTGGTTGACCCCGTTTACCAGGGGCCTTACCGGTGCTGGAAATGCCGGGCGCTGTTTACCATCAGTATTGAGAATAATGAGTTAAAGTCCTGCGAACCACTGAGCCAGGAAGAGTTTGACCGTCAGCAGGAGTTGAAGTCTCTTCAGGATAAGTTCAAGCGGCCACAAGAAGAGGACTGAGCCGTGAATTAAAATAAGGAGTTATCTTATGCCGGTAATTACTGTAGATATGTGGGAAGGGCATTCCGTTGAGGATAAGAAGCAGCTGGTAACCGAAATATCCGCTGCTTTTACCAAGCTTGGTATGCCTGAGCATGCGGTATGCATTATCATCAGGGATAATCCCAAGCACAACTGGGCAAGAGGCGGTCAGCTGGCTTCGGAGTGGGCGCAGTAAAACCTTTTTGCTGGCGTGCTGGAAACACTTAACCTGTGATGGAACTTGAGGGATGTAGCCACTGGCAGTGGTAACCGTCTGGAACATAAAGGAATTACTGGTCTTTCGGTTCTGGTTAGCTATGCTTGTTTTCTGCCCGGGGTTGTAGTGCCCGGTAGGTGGTTAAAAAATTATCTTCGGCCGGCAGCAACACGAACCAGTGAATCTTCTCTTTGGCTCAGCTCGCCGCCCATCGTTTCCAGATAAAGCCGGGCGGCACTTACTCTCAGGTGCTTGTCATTGAAATCCGGATCCGCCTTAAGCTTGCTGTACATGCTGTTCAGGTGATGTTCTACGGTCTTGATGTCGATGAATAATGTGGCAGCTATCGCTGAGTTGGTGTATCCCTGTGACAGCAGGCTCAGGATTTCCAGCTCCCGGGCGGTAAGTTGCTTCAAGAAGGGGCAATCCGGCTTGCCGGCAAACATGAAGGTGGCCAGTGGCGGGTCAAGAATAACCTGTCCCTGGTTAACCGCTAAAATCGTCCTCCCCAGCTGGTCTACCTGGTCAAGTGACTGCTTCAGGAAAAGTGCCATACCGCCTTCGCTCTTCAGGGCCAGTCTGCGCAGCAGCTCAATATCTTGAGCGCTATAAAACACCAGTAAAAGGACTATCCCGAGATTGGGATAGTCCACACGGATTTTTTCCAGTTCTTCAATTATATCTGTACTGAGTTTCTTGGTGCTCAGTAAGACTACATCGGGGCGGAGTTCTGATACGGCACGGCTCAGTGAGCCGGAATTACCATTATGGGAAACCTCCAGTAGTTCTACTGATGCTATTGCCGGCAGTATTGCTTTGTATACCTCCCGGTATAGTTCCTGTTCCTCCACCACGTAGAGTTTTACCGTCTTTGTTTTTGTCTGTTCCATGTCTGGCCTCTCTAGCTTTCTGAAAACCTCTCCGGGAGATATTGGCAGCGTGGAGGTTATTCTTAATGGTTCCGCGAATTATTTAATTTTTCCTTATTTTTATCACCGCTAAACTGATTCTAATAGAAAAGTATAAAGATACGAATAAAGAATCATAAACATTCCATTAAAATCTTGTTAAAGTTCTATAAGTCTGCTCGAACCGGCCAAATGTCAAATTAAATTCACCGGGTGTCATCATTGTTTGTTTTAATTTGCCATGTGGCGAATTCACGACTAGATTCTGCCATCTCCCTGAACCGAATACAATAGGTGCTGCCCCCCAAATTGCCCCATCGCTCCCCTTACTTTAGTTCTGGGTAACCCCTTAAGAAATATTGGACAGAATTATCTACCAACATTGGGGATGGTCTGGTAGTCGCTCGGCGCTAACAGGGTTAGATTGAGAGTAATCATTTTTTCTAATGGAGGGAACAGTGATGCGTGTATTAGCTCGCAGAATAAACGAGGGCCAGCAAGGCATCACCGGACTCGAGACCGCTATTATTCTCATTGCCTTTGTTATCGTGGCTTCGGTGTTTGCCTACGTGGTCCTTTCGGCGGGGTTGTTTTCTGCGCAGAAGGCGAAGGAAGCAGTCTACGGCGGTATGGAGGAGACCCGGAGCACTATCGAGATAAAGGGTGATGTAATTGCCAAGATGGAAAGCGGCCGGGTGACCATGGTTTACTTCACCGTCGGTGGACGCCCTGGGAATGAGCCGGTTGATTTCACCGATTGCTCAACCGGTAATAACAAGGTGATTATCTCTTTCTCTGACCAGATTCAGCAACTCCCTACAGTGAACTGGACAATGCAGAAACTGAACACCGGCAATGATGACAATCTGCTGGATCATGATGAGCTGTTTCAGATTACTGTAGATTTGTCCAGTACGGATAATATTAGCCCTTATGACACCTTCACCCTGGAGGTAAAGCCTCCGGTAG
>CAYOKF010000233.1:0-2873 GCA_964404475.1 uncultured Dehalococcoidaceae bacterium
TATTAACAAATGAAAGTTAGATATTAGAAATACTAGTATCTAGTATAATTAAGTTAATATGTTTTTATAGAATCTCAAACTATCCTGAAATGTCACTGACCTGGCATAGCGCTGCACCATCTCAAGGCTTTCCCACCTGCCCGGGTCTTTGTCTGCTTTATTATGGCTAATAAATACCGTCCGAGATGGCATCACTTATACTCAACCTATTCTTAATTACGCGTCGAAATATGCCATATTTTCTCCGCCCGATTAAGAAACCGCCTTATTGTATAAGAATCCTCTATTTTATTCCAACCATAGTCCCTGACCAGTATTCTTGCCGTATCCACCAGTAATCCCTTTTTACCGTACTGCCCTTGTAGCTGGCGCTCTTTAATGGCATCCATATAAGCACACATTGTCTGCCAGTATGAATATTCATAACTGCTTTCTCGCTTAGGGGAATAGGTAGTGGTAGTCCAAGAGGTTTTTTCGGTTCTTTGTTAATTACTATTTCGAAAGGTATTTGCAGAGGAATCTCTTTACTGGTATAATGCGCACCACTGAAAAGACATCCCCAAGAATATTCAGCGGGCCCTTTACAAAAGAAAAGCTTCCTTCTACGCGGAAGGCTTCATTCTTTACTTAAAAAATATCCTAGCTGGCACACGGAGATGTATGCTACTTGATGGCTGCTTGTTTACCAATCTTTTGTTTTCGTACGACACGCGGTCGTGGCCGCAGTGAAAGACTTGGTTGTTTTTCCGGCGCAGGCTTGTTATAATCAAAGCCTTGAAGTGTAAGACGCTCCAGGGGTGCGTCAAGAAGCCGTTCAAGAGCGCTTATCTTGTCAGCATCAGCACTGGTCACAAAGGTAAGCGCGTCCCCGTTTTTATTTACCCTTCCGGTACGGCCAATGCGGTGAATATAGTCATCCGTACTTTCTGGCATATCATAGTTGATAACATGGGAAATACTTAATACATCGATACCCCGGGCGGCAATATCGGTAGCCACCAGTATTTTAATCGAGCCGGTACGGAACCCTTCAAGAGCAGCTTGACGCCGGTGCTGAGGGAGGTTGCCCTGCAGTGAAGTTACCTGATAGCCTGCCCTTACCAGTTGCTGTGCCACACGTTCGGCGCGGTGTTTGGTGCGGGTGAAGACAAGTACCGATTCCGTTTCGGTTTTCCTCAAGATTTCCTTCAGCAACGCTGTCTTGAGGTGCTGCTTTACCGGGTAAAGAGCGTGTGACACCGTTTTAGCTGGTAGCGTACGGTCGATTTGTACGGTGATGGGATCATGCAAAATTTCACGCGCCAAGCGCCGGATACCGGCAGGCATGGTAGCTGAGAAAAGCAGTGTCTGTCGCTTGTTCAGAATACACGCCAAAATATTGCGAACATCAGGTAAAAAGCCCATATCGAACATCCGGTCAGCCTCATCAATGACGAGGATTTCCAGGCCTGACAAACTTATAGAGCCTTTCCAGAGGTAATCAAGTAAACGGCCAGGGCAGGCCACGACAATTTCAACTCCTCTGCGCAACTCACGGGTTTGCTGTTCCATGCCCACCCCACCATAGATAGCAACACTCTGCAAGCCGGTTTTACTCCCTAATTCATTGATAACCTCGCAGGTCTGCTCGGCCAGTTCGCGTGTGGGCGAGATTATCAGGGCCAGGACACGGCCTTGGGGGCTTTGCCGCAGACGTTGTAAGATCGGCAGCACGAAAGCTGCAGTCTTACCTGTTCCGGTCTGGGCTAAGCCAATAACATCCCGTCCTTGCATAATCGGGGGGATAGCCTGTAACTGTATCGGTGTAGGTTCGGAATAGCCGAGCGCATGTACACCGGCCATGACACTCGGATGAAAATTAAAGGTTTCGAAATTCATTAAACTCCTTGGTGAAATGCGAGTCAAGAGCCTAGATTATAGGTCAGGTGGCTCAAATCATTTGATATTTTCTTTCTCTTTTTCTATTCGATCTATTGTTGTTTCTGATATCGGGGGTTGTCATCCCGCTTTTATTTGAAAGAGGTAGAGCCTCAACCACATTAACAACCCGGTCCCTCAGCTTTTTCCCTTCGAGATTGGTTATTGCAGTTACGCCCTCGGATTTCGAGGCCATTTCGACATATCCATAGCCCCTAGGTTGGCCGCTGCCGATATACTTATCGTTCATAATGGTTACGGATATCACTTCTCCGAACATAGTGAACTCCTCGCGCAGTTCGTCTTCAGTCATTTCAAGCGATAGGTTACCCACATATATATTCATCATGCCCCCTTTACCAAATCGGTTGTGCTGCCTCCGATTTGTGACGGGTGAACTTGCGAAGCATTAGGCGGCTGTCAGTTGGAATTTAAGTCGCTGGTAGCCTAGTATCTTCGCTGCCTGCCACCACCCGAGCGTCCGCCTCTACCACCGTAACCACCGCCGTAGCCGCCGCCTCTCCTGTTGCCGTAAGAGCCACCACTCCTGTTGTCCGCACGAGGTCGGGATTCATTAACCACGATAGTACGGTCTTTCAATGTCCTACCGTTAAGCCCCGTTATAGCAGCTTCGGCCTCGGACTTTGACGCCATTTCAACGAAGGCAAAGCCCCTGGGCCGCCCGCTAATTCTATCGGCAGGAATGGCTACTGAATCTACCTTGCCATAAGCGCCGAATTCTGCTGACAGTTCATCCTCGGTAACGTCAAAGGCTAGATTGCCCACATAGATTTTCATAATAGACACCTCCTGGTTCCGACTAATAGCCCTGTCGCCGCCTCCGCTGGGCGCTCTTCTTGGCTTTGATGCGGGTTGCCTCACTCTTAGGTACAAAATGGCGATTGGCTTTTACCTCCCGCAAGACACCACTCATCTGCACCTTCTTTTGAAAGCGG
>CAYOKF010000234.1:0-2832 GCA_964404475.1 uncultured Dehalococcoidaceae bacterium
TGTTGCAGCCGGCCGCCATCACCCTTTCTCTCCAGAAAATGCTCCAGCTCGAAGCAGCGGTCAAAGTAGTCCTCAATCGCCCGCTTGCCCATAGCGGTTACCATGATAATCTGTTCAATCCCGGAATTAATCGCTTCTTCTACCGCATATTGAATCAATGGCTTGTCCACCAGAGGCAGCATTTCCTTGGGAACAGACCTGGTTGCCGGTAAGAACCTGGTACCCCACCCCGCCGCCACAATGACCGCTCGACGAACTTTCACGATAACCTCCCGTAACCCGTTGACTCTGCCGGGACAGAACTGCACTGCCCCAGTTCGGCTACCAGCACATTGAGTGCCAGCTCCCCGCCACGCTTACCTGTCTTGATAGCAAGTTCTGCCTCCAGGAGATGATGATACATTTCCTTAAGCCGCTCCAGGGTATGTTTGTCCGCCTGCTCTGATACCCTGTTGAACAGAAACTCTGAAGCCAAACCCAGCCTTTCCTGTATCGCCGTACTAGATTTTCTCTGCTTCCTCATCTCCTTCACCCTTACCAGCATCCTTGCCTGCCGTAATAGCATAGCCAGCGGATAACTGGGGGGAGCACCCTGCTGGAATAACCTCTCCAGCATTGTCTCCGCAGCGCCAACCTTAAAGCCGAGGATGGCATCCACCATAGCAAAGACATTAGCCTCACGGGCATAGCTGACCACATCCCTGATATCTTCCTCTTCGATACCACGTCCCTGAGTAAACAAGACCAGCTTGTCAACCTCGCTGGCCATAATCCAGAGATTACTGCCCACAAACCTATCCAGTAACTCCACGGCACCGTCAGAAATGGTACCGCCCGCTTGCTTTACCCGCCGCCTGATCCATTGCCTGAGTTTTTCCCCCTTGAGTAAAGGAAAAGCCGTTACCTCCGCCTTGGCTGACGAAACCTCCCTGAGCAATGGATTGCGGTTACTTATTTTTCCATCCACCAGCACCAGTACGGCAAAGTCGGGTAGCTGGTGAATATAATTAGCTACCGCCTGATAATCACCGGGCCGGTCAGATTGCCGCGTTTTTTTACGGCTGGGTCTGGCGGTGGCTTCAAAACGACCCAGCAACCCCTCGACAATTACCAGGCGCCGCTCCGCCAGAAAGGGTACCGTTTCACAGGCATTCTGCAACTGCTCCAGCATCAACTGCTTTCCATCAAGGACAGTGGTATTAGCCGCCAGGACAGTCTCATCACCAATACTGCCTTTTATCTTATCCAGCGCCTGACGAATGGAGAAATCATCCTCACCGATGAGCACGTAGAGCAAATCTCACCCCCGAGTCGGAGTTTCCCTATTTTACCACATTGAAGACCGGCGGGTAAGGTTGACAAACCGTGCTTATTGAGAAATAATCGCACCAAGGGTACAATAAAGACCAAACGGCCGGGTTAACCTGACTGAATTCAAGAGGTGAATTATATGTCGGAAAATCCTGAAGAAACCAAGAAATACGATGAACTAAAGAAACTATCCGCTATCGCCACGGATATGCAGCTCAACCCCAAACTACGAACCGAAGCCATTGACCTGATCGGTCAGATAGGCAGCCATGAAGCACTCCTGTCCCTGCTGGAATTGGCCGCCAACGAAAAACTCAACGTTTCGGAAAGAGACCTCGCTCTGAAAAAAGCCAGAGAAATAGTTAAGTCAGGGCGTTAGTAACACCCGTTTTATACTAAAGCATGGGCTGGATTTATGAGTGTCAATATCGGTATTATCGGACTGACGCAAAGCGGCAAGACAACCATCTTCAACGCCTTAACGGGAGGTAAGGCTGACACCGTCAGCCACGCTCCAGAAGGCCTGAGGCCGCATATCGGCGTGGCCAAGATTCCGGAACCCCGCCTGCAGAGTCTGGCGGAAATGCTCCAGCCCAAGAAAGTAGTCCCCGTTGAGGTAAGTTATATTGATATCGGCGCCTCGGTCAAAAGCCTGACCACAGACAAAGGCGTGGGTGGAGAACTGCTCAATCAGCTAAGCCAGGTAGATGCCCTGATTAACGTCGTCCGTACCTTTGCCGATGACAGCATCCCCCACAGTGAAGGCAGCCTTGATGTCAAGCGAGATATGGCCGCCATGGACCTGGAGCTAGCCTTCTCCGACCTGGCCATTATCGAGAGAAGGCTGGAAAGAATCAATAATTCCCTGAAAGGCGCCAAACCACCCGAGCGCCAGGCATTCCTCAAGGAACAGGAGACCCTGTTAAAGTTCAAGGGAGAACTGGAAAAAGATGTCCCCGTCCGGGAACTCAGCCTGACACCGGGTGAAGTAAAAACCATTGCCAACTACCAGTTCCTCACCGCCAAGCCAATGCTGATAGTGGTCAACATAGGAGAAGAGCAGCTGCCCCAGGCAGCAGCTACCGAAGCCGAATTGAAAGCAGGTTACTCACGGAAGAAATGCGGCATTATTGCCTTCTGCGGCAAGCTGGAAATGGAACTGGCGCAACTGGATAATAGCGCCGCCCGTGAGTTCCGCGCCGATTTCGGTCTCGAAGAATCAGGCCCTGACCGCACTATTCGCTCGTCCCACGAATTGATGGAACTGATTACGTTTTTCACCATAGCTTCCGGTGAAGTCAGTGCGCGGTCAGTTCCAAAGGGAACCACTGCCCTCAAAGCCGCCGGCAAAATCCACTCTGACATGGAAAGAGGGTTTATCCGTGCCGAAGTAATCGGGTACACGGACCTGATCAGGATTGGCAGCCTGGCTGAGGCACGTAAACAAGGACTGCTCCGCCTGGAAGGCAAAGAGTACGCGGTACAGGATGGTGATGTCATCACCTTCCTTTTCAACGTTTA
>CAYOKF010000235.1:0-2822 GCA_964404475.1 uncultured Dehalococcoidaceae bacterium
ACCTTTCACTTCCAGCCATCATTTACCACCTGGTTCTACGCATATTAGACAAGTAACCGCCAGCTGTCAAGCGAGTTCTAAAACTCAGACCGCCAGAAATACCCGCTCACCACCCCCTTTTGATATTCACGCTTTCGTGTTATACTTGATGACATAATGGGGAGGTTTGAACTTGCAGAGTAAAGACTTACTGTCCATCGCTGACCTCAGCAGCCAGGATATTCAATTACTAATCGATAACGCCATTGAAATAAAGACAGAGGGCTGGAACTCCTTGCTCAGCGAAAAGACACTGGTCTTACTGTTTGAAAAACCCTCGCTGAGGACAAGGGTTAGCTTCGAGCTTGCCATGACGCAACTGGGTGGACACGCCCTCTACCTATCCCCGGCCGAGGTTGGCATTGGCCAGCGGGAATCAGTGGCTGACGTTGCCCGGGTGCTCAGCCGCTATTCCAATGCCATAGCTGCCCGCACCTTTTCCCACGACACCCTCCAGATACTTGCCGCCAACTCTGCGGTACCCGTAATCAATGCCTTGTCTGACCTGGAACACCCCTGCCAGGCACTGGCTGACTTGCTCACCATCTACGAAAATAAAAAAGAGCTGGAAGACCTGACCATTGCTTATGTCGGTGATGGCAACAACGTAGCCCACAGCCTGATGCTGGCAGCGGCACTTGCCGGGATGAATTTCCGGATTGCATCCCCGGCCGGCTATTCGGTGAAGGACGACCTCCTGCACCTGGCACGGGAGTACGCTAACGATAGTAAGACCGATATATTCTGCACAGAAGACCCAACCCTGGCGGTAAGCGGAGCAGATGTCGTTTATACTGATACCTGGATAAGTATGGGGCAGGAGGCGGAGGCAGAGAACCGGCGGCAAATATTCGCCGGTTACCAGGTGAACGGCGCACTACTATCACTGGCCAAGAAAGATGCGATACTGATGCACCCCCTGCCAGCCCATCGCGGTGAGGAAGTCTCCGCAGATATTCTAGATTGCCCGCAATCGGTTGTCTTTACCCAGGCTGAGAACAGGCTGCACCTGCAAAAAGCCGTGCTGGCCAGTATGCTGGGCGGGCTGGAAATACCACTGGCTAATTATTAATTCACTGAGGATGGTAAGCTTATGTTAAGGTCCATGATTAACTGGGGCTGGTGCCCGGCAATCATCACCGCACTGGCAGTGGTCGGCTTCATCTATGGTTGGCCTCTGGAAGCCACTATACCCGCTCTCATTGTTATCTTTGCCATCGGCCTGGTGCTGGTGATAATCAGGGGCAAGAGAAACGAATTAGAGCTGCTATCAATGCGGCTCAGGCAACTGGCCGGATATTTCAACCGCCGCTTTATGGGTAATTCCTCGCTCTCCATCTTTGCCCTTATCGATAATCTCTACAGCATTGAGAATCCCAAGATATGGGACTGGGCGCGCGCCTGTGATATGTCACAGCGCATCTTCGATACCTGGGGAGATAGCTTTATCACCCGCGTGGAAAGTGACTTCCGCACCAGGAAATTTTCCTACTACCTGCACACCTACTTAAATGAGCTGTGGTCAATCAACAGCCACTACTACGAATTCATTGAGCAATTCCTCGAAATAACGGATAAGTTTGAAACTCCCCAGGAAGTAATTGACCAGTATAACCGGTTTGCCGTGGAGTATAATGCCTTTGTCCAGAGCTTCCGGGACACTATCACCGAGTTGAAAACAGCCGCCAGAACCGAGATTGAGCCGCCCAGCGTCAAGCTTGCCAAGGAGCTGCCGGTTAAAAAGTAGGTTTTTACCATTACTGCGATGCGGCTATTTAATAAGGAGAGAAGGCATATTGAGTGCCCCCCGTTCAGCCACCGTTACCCGGGAAAGTCATAATAAAATGGTTATGAACAAGCCGATAGTAGCCATCGTAGGCCGGCAGAACGTAGGCAAATCCACTCTGCTTAACCGGATGGCGGGTAAGCCGCTGGCTATTGTCGAGAATTTACCGGGGACAACCCGTGACCGCATCTTCGCCAGCGTTTCCTGGCGGGGAACGGAATTCGTCATGGTTGACACCGGAGGACTGGAGGAGGATATCCAATCCACCGTCGCTCAGGGCGTCAGAGAGCAGATAGAGGCAGCCATTACCGAGGCTGATGTCATCACCTTTGTGGTCGATGCCAAAACCGGTATCACCCCCACCGACCTGGAGATTGCTGACCGACTACGGCGGGCGAGTAAGCCGATAATACTGGTCGCCAACAAGGCAGATAACACCCGACTGGAAATGCAGTCTGCCGAATTCTATGAACTGGGGCTGGGAGAGCCGCTGGCAGTTAGCGCCCACCATGGCCGGGGCACCGCTGATTTAATGGACAGGATTCTCCCCCTGTTTCCCCCACCGCCACAGCTTGAAACCAGCGCCGAGGGTATGAAATTAGCCATTGTCGGCAGACCCAACGTCGGTAAGTCAATGCTGCTCAACGCACTGGTGGGCAGTAAGCGGGCGATTGTTGACGACTCCCCCGGAACCACCCGCGATGCTGCCGACACTATAGTTGACTTCAACGGGCGAAGTGCTATACTTATTGATACATCCGGCATCAGGCGGCGGGGGCGAGTAGCGGCTGGCATCGAACAGTACAGCGTCATCCGGGCTCTGCGGGCTATTGACCGGGCGGATGTAGCCCTGTTGGTTCTGGATGCCACCGAGCCGCTGACTGCCCAGGACATGCATGTTGCCGGCTACATACAGCAAGCGGTTAAAGGCGTCATGTTGATAGTCAATAAATGGGACCTGATTGAAGATAAGGACACGGCCGAATGGACCAAGCAG
>CAYOKF010000236.1:0-2816 GCA_964404475.1 uncultured Dehalococcoidaceae bacterium
TTTGTGGTTGATGTCTCCTACGGTTGGATTGACCCCAGGGTCAGATACCAATAGAAGGATATAGTTAATGGCAGAACGAAAGGAAGTGGCTACACGGGAGTTCATGGAAGCGCCGCCGCGCGTTAATGAGTTAGAGCGCTTTATCAGGGTATTTTTTAGCCGAAGGGTGGTCATCTTCGGTCTTGTTGTGCTGGTAATACTGTTACTAACGGCGATTCTCGCCCCCTGGATAGCTCCGTATAATCCTTATAAGCAGGATCTGGATAACGTTAAGGGTCAGCCCAGCGTGGAGCATTGGCTGGGTACTGATACGCTGGGCAGGGACACGCTCAGCCGCATTATTTATGGCTCACGGAATTCACTGATTGTTGGCATTGTGGCGATTGGTGTTGCCTCCGGTATTGGCATGACGCTGGGACTGATTGCCGGTTATTTTGGTGGCTGGACTTATATTATTATCATGAGGCTTATTGATGCCTTGATGGCTTTCCCCCCGATATTGCTGGCGCTTACCATCGCGGCTCTGCTGGGCGGCGGTCTTACAAATATTGTTATCGCTCTTGGTATCTCTATGATACCTCCATTTTGTCGCCTGATGTGCGGGCAGGTTGTCAGTGTTAAGGAGAATGATTATGTTGTCGCCGGGCGTGCTTTGGGTGCCAGTCCCCGTCGGATTATGCTGCGGCACGTTGCACCAAATTGCTTCCCGCCGTTGATAGTGCAAATGTCTTTGCAGATAGGTGGTGCTATCCTGGCTGAAGCTGGGCTGAGCTTTCTCGGTATCGGTATTGACCCTCCGGGTGCTGCCTGGGGCGCCATGGTAAGTGAGGGGTACCGGTATTTGTTGACAGTGCCGATACTATCTTTTGCCCCCGGACTGGCTATCATGCTGGTGGTCTTTGCCTTCAACATGGTAGGGGATGGTATTAGAGATGCCCTTGATCCCAGGCTAAGGGGAACGATCTAAAGCAGATAAGGGAGATGATATGGCGGCCCTATTGGAAGTGAAGAACCTCGAGACGCGTTTTTATACGGAAGCCGGTATGGTTAAGGCTGTGGATGGTGTTTCTTATCACCTGGATGAGCTTGAGATTATAGGTCTGGTAGGGGAAAGCGGATGCGGTAAATCAGTAAGCCAGATGTCAACGATGCAGCTAATCCCCACACCTCCGGGAATAATATCCGGTGGAGAGGTTATCTTCGAGGGGAGGGACTTGCTCCGTTACCCGGCTAACGGACCCGAGATGCGTTCTATCCGTGGTGCCAAAATAGCCATGATTTTTCAGGAACCAATGACCTCGCTGAATCCGGTGCTTCCCATCTGCCGGCAACTGACTGAAATGCTGGAACTTCATCTTGGTATGGATGAAGAAGCTTCCCGGAAGAGGGCTATTGAGTTGCTCACGCTGGTGGGTATCCCAGGTGCGGAAGGCCGTGTTGATGACTATCCCCACCAGTTTAGTGGCGGTATGCGGCAGAGGGTGATGATCGCCATGGCGTTATCCTGCAATCCCAGAATAATGATAGCTGATGAGCCTACCACAGCGCTTGATGTAACCACCCAGGCGCAGTTGCTGGAGTTAATGAAAGAAATGGTGGATCACTTCCGTGCTTCACTGGTGATTGTGACACATAATTTGGGAGTGGTCGCCCGTTATGCCCAGAGGATATATGTTATGTATGCCGGGCGCATTGTTGAGTCAGGTACTACCAAGGACATATTCTCTAATCCGCGCCATCCTTACACTATCGGGTTGCTCAGTTGTGTGCCTCGGCTGGATGAGGAGCGGGGAAGGAAGCTGGTTCCAATCGTTGGCTTACCGCCCAATTTGATTAATATGCCTCAGACTTGCGCGTTTCTCCCCAGGTGCCCTTACAGTATTGAAAGGTGCAAGCAGGAGAAATGGCCTCCGCTTGAGCACCTGGATGGCCAGCACTATGCTGCTTGCTTTGTAAAACCCGAGAAGACTGGTGGCAGTAATGAAAGATGATTTAGTCTTAGATATCAGAAATTTGAAGATGTATTTCCCGGTGACCAGGGGCTTGATGCGGAGAAAGGTTGCCGACGTTAAGGCGGTTGATGATGTCAGCTTCGTAGTGAAAAGAGGAGAAACTCTGGGTTTGGTGGGTGAGAGTGGCTGTGGTAAGACAACAACCGGCCGCTGTGTCTTACGTCTGTACCAGCCTACCTCGGGACAAATGTATTTTGAGGGCCATGATATTTCTGTGATGAAGGAGAACAAGTTAAGACCGTTACGCCGCAAAATGTCACTAATCTTCCAGGATCCTTATGGTTCATTAGACCCACGCCAGACTGCCGGTAGTATTGTTGGTGAGCCTTTGGTAGTGCACCATATGGTTAATGGCAAGGGTGAATATGATGACAGGGTGGAGGAGCTATTTCGTATTGTGGGTCTTGACCCTAGTATGATTGATCGTGTTCCTCATGAATTTAGCGGTGGTCAGCGGCAGCGTATCGGGGTAGCCCGTGCTTTGTCCTGTGACCCATCGTTGATAATCTGTGATGAGCCCATTTCAGCGCTGGATGTTTCTATTCAAGCCCAAATAATCAATCTGCTGGAGGAACTCCAGGAGGGATTGGGGGGGCTTTCCTATCTTTTCATTGCTCATGATCTGTCAGTGGTGCGGCATATCAGTGACCGTGTAGCGGTTATGTATTTGGGGCGCATTGTAGAAATTACCGATGCTGACACGCTGTATACTAACCCGTTGCACCCTTACACCAAGGCTTTACTCTCGGCGGTCCCTATTGCTGATCCCTTTGTCGAAGAGACACGTGAGCGTGTCATTTTGAA
>CAYOKF010000237.1:0-2798 GCA_964404475.1 uncultured Dehalococcoidaceae bacterium
ACGCCGCCGCTCTACGCTCAACGACCCAAAGCATTGTCTAGAAAATCACGCTCTATCTTGAGCTGCCCTATCTGCTGGTATAATTGGGCAACCAGGTCGGCGTCGTCTTTCTTTTTCTGATTCTGGTCACCGCCGAAAATGCTGGCAGATTCCTTCACCCAAATTGTGTTCGACATGCTATCTGAGGCTGGTGAGTTTGAGGATCCTCTGGTCTGCTATCACCGAGCCACGGGTATGGAGGTCAGCGGGTATGCCGTTGATGAGGATGAGGGGCGTCTGGACCTGTTCGTAAGCATACACACCAATATCACGCCACCAGAAACTGTGACAAGGCAGCGAGTTGAAGTCGGCTTCAGGCGCCTTCGTTCCTTTCTCGACTGGTGTTTGAAGGGTAAATACATCGACCTGGAGGAATCATCTCCGGTCTTCGATATGGCTTCACATATATACCAAGTAAAGGATGATCTTATGCTGGTTCGGTTGTGTGTAATCACGGATGGAAGAACCACGATCGAAGCTCTACCACAGGATGTTATCGGCAATCTCAGCATTACCATGTCTTTGTGGGACATCGTGAGGTTGCACAGGCTCAGCACGTCAGGTCGGGAGCGAGGCGCAATCTCCATAGATTTCCAACACCGTTTCGGGGAACCCATCCCCTGTCTCCAGGCTGAATCGCGGCAGCAAGGGTACCGCGCTTTTTTGGCACTTCTCCCAGGACGAGTACTGCGAGATATCTATGCAGACTTCGGAGCGCGGCTGCTTGAAAGAAATGTCAGGTCCTTTCTACAGGCGAGAGGAAAGGTTAACCGCGGCATCCGGGATACAATTGCTAAAGAACCAACACGCTTTCTTGCATACAACAATGGTATAACCCTGACTGGCGAAGTAGTCCATCTGACAGGTGAAGGAGCATCTCTTAGGATATCACGGATAGATGGTCTTCAGATCGTAAATGGAGGCCAGACAACAGCCTCTCTGTTAGCCACGAATCGCGGACGTGCGGACCTCTCAGAAGTGTACATAGCGGCAAAGTTAATCGAAATTGGGAGCGGCGATCGTGATGAGCTAGTTCGGAAAGTTTCGCGATACGCAAATACCCAAAACCGAATTACGGAGGCCGACCTCTCTGCAAACGATCCGTTTCACGTTCGCTTGGAGGAGCTTTCTCGCACTACATGGGCTCCAGCCGTGGGCGGAATCCAGAGACAGACCAAGTGGTTTTACGAGAGAGCCCGCGGCCAGTATCAGGACGCTCGCGCCTCTCAGTTGACACCTGCTCGAAGAAAGGCATTCAGTGCGGAGTATCCGCCTCAGCAACGGTTCAGTAAGACCGACTTGGCTAAGTTTGAAAATACCTGGGATCAGCTGCCTCATATTGTCAGCCGGGGGGCGCAAAAGAATTTCTCTGATTATATGATCAGGCTGGGTGGACGTGACCAACTGGCAATAGACAGGTCTTACTATGAACGATTAATCGGGAAGGCTATTCTGTTCCGTTCTGCAGAGCGTATCGTTCAACGGCAGGAGTTCGGTGGCTATCGAGCGAACATCGTAACCTACACGATTGCCCTTCTTTCCCATGCTACGAGTCAGAGAATCAATCTGGAGAAGATTTGGCGTGAGCAATCCCTCAGTCAGGATATACAGGAAGCTATCGCCAAACAGTCATACGAGGTTCACTACATCATCACCAACCCGCCGAGCGCTCGGAACATCACAGAGTGGTGCAAGAGTGAAAAGTGCTGGGATGCTGTTCGAACTGGTACTTCACGAGAGGCGGTGGGGCTGATACGTGATGAATTGCTGGGTGCAGATGCAGCAAAGAGAGATAACAGAAGGGCACTCTCAGAGTACTCTAAATCATATGTAGAGAACCTTGAGAAGGTCGTCGCACTGAGCTCCGAAGGTTGGAGAATACTGGTAGAGTGGGGTGCCGAGACGAATGCACTTGATCCTTCTCAACGCCAGCTGGCACTCAACCTTAGCAAAGCCATCCGGTCAGGGAGGAATATCTCTTCAGATGATGCCGAAAGAGCGGTCGCTATACTCGACCGCGCGGCTGAACTAGGATTCCAACCAATCGCACCGTAGATGGTCACACGATTCCGGAACTAGTCCATATCTCCTTCTTCTATCGCTGCGTCATTTATTTCAGAATATAAGCTTATTTAGCAGACAAATAAAGGGAAGCAGGGAATTTTACCTGCCTCCCTTTCATATTGAGGAATGCTCAAATGCCTGATTATTATGTGTTAAGAGGATGGCCAGCTTTCCTTCCCGGTAGCAATAGCAACGGCAGAACGAGCCAAATCACATATAGCCGCTCCGCTGAGTTCTCCATTATCTGGTAAATCTTCTTCTCCAATGAGTTGAACCAATCCCGACAATGCCTCAAGCATCATAGGACTTGCAGCCATTAATTTGGCATTAGCCTCATCATGACTACCTTTTTCAACCGAAGCTATCAGTTTATTCTGGGAAGAACGAATTCTCCATTGTCTATCTTCAAGCACAGCTTTCCACATTCCCTCTGTACGATTAAGTGTCATACCTACCTCCATATTTTGAGAGTGAGTCTATAAATAAATCATCTGGATAATTATAGCATCAATTAAGAAACATTACCTTAGAAATCGAACAACGCTGGCTGCTCCTCCTTCCTCTTTGTCTTTTGTTCCTCTTTTTCTTGCCTCTGCTCTACTCTATTCTTCTCTTGTCTAGCTTTAGCCCTCTGGTGATAGAGCCACGATTTAAGCCTGTTTAGCTCTCCCAACAGGTAGTCACTGATTGAGTCC
>CAYOKF010000238.1:0-2765 GCA_964404475.1 uncultured Dehalococcoidaceae bacterium
AGGACTTCTTACACGACCTCTTGCTCACGATGCACAAGGTCAAAGCCAAGTATGATGCAATCGGGAAGGAACTGACGGAAGCCGGACTGATACGGGTAGCCTGTTATGCGGTAGCCCAATACTGGCGAAACAAATACAGGCGGATTAACGGGACTGATTGCGGTCGGTGCAGCAATGAACAACGCCGTAAGTGCAAAGAAAAAGACCTGTATCGTGAATGTCCCAAAGCCGTCAAGATAGACAGTCTGGATAAAATCATTCAAGACAGTGAGGGCAACCAGATAGAGCTGTACCAGATGATAGCCGATAATAAAGCCGTTGACGTTTCGGATAGACTTGACGCAAGGCTTACCCTGCAAAGCTATCCTCACAAGTTCGTGAAGATTGCCTATAAGAAGTATGCCGGCTATCCGCTTACCCCTACCGAAAGAGCCTACCTTTACCGGCAAAGAAGCAAGGCTTATAAAATCTCCCAAAAAAGTTTGGTTTTTGCGTAACGTTTTTCAGATTTTCGGCAACATATACAGTGAGAGGGTTAAAAACCTCTTGCAGGACTTGACCAGTGCTAGCGTATCGCAGACTGGGGCAAGGCTCTGGACAATTGAATATCAGGTATCTACTAACGGGTAACGAAATACCTTGCTAATGGGCAAGAGATACCCCTACAGGTGAGCGCTCACGGGGCAACGTGGGCGCTCACATTCAATAGTGCTAGCGTATCGCAGGCTATTGATAGACTGGTGGGGTGAGAATAAAAGCAAGGGATAATTGCTCGGTTTGATATAGGGTAACGTTTACCCCTGAAGTAGATAGCCGCCACGATAACGGTGAGAAAATAACAGGCAAAGGGACTTCCTATGCAGTAGGGGTTTCTTTGCCTTTTTTCGTGTCCATTTTTAGGGGGATAGTCCGGGGATGACCTAGGCTGTTCCCTTTTTTGTTTGCTAAGACTAAGAAATCCTCAACGACTTACCCTGATATCTCCTCAAGTTTTTCTATAATCCTCACCATTCCCTCGGTGTCTAGCTTGCAGTATTCCAGAAGTTCTTGCCGAGTACGTCCAGCTTCCTCTGCTGGCATGTTCCCAAACATCAGGTCAAGATATGCGAGACTGGCATCATCGCCTTTCCCGATCGGCAAACCATCGTAGCTGAGGCCGGTGACAGCAGGAAGAACTTTTTTCAATGATGCACTGCCCATTTGCGAGGGATGATAGTACGAAAAGCCACGGAAGGGGACGATTAGGTCGACGAGTCTCGATGAAATATCGGCAGCCCATAAAGCGTATTCGGGGAAAGCTTCGCCAAATTCTTTCAATACCCTGTCTTCGAACGACTTGTTATAGGCAATAATTTGCCCGCCTGGTTTAATTGCACTGCTCAGCGATTCCAGCAGTTCAGGCCTCGGGTCCCTGTTGTTCCCGGCCAGAAATTCAACATGTTTCACGTCACCGCCGGGGGCTTCTTGCACGTGAAGTGAGTACTGAAATGGAATATTCTGGTATGGTCTGGTACCATCGAAGATGGGTACAGCGGTACTAAAGGTCTCGAAGTCGAGATAGTGGAGGGGATGTTCCAAGCTATCGAGAAATTCTCGTATTGCTTCTGTGTCGATATATGGCTTACCGCTGGCCACGCATGAACACTGGATACGCTGTTTGTCGTTCAATTTGTAGCTAGCGGGAATATGGTCGATATCGAGAATTCCGCTGCGGTATAGTTCATGTGACTTCTTTCCACCGTAGTACAGGGTAAAAACATTGTGCTCTGGCAATCCATCCCAGCACTCGGTGAGGGGGCAGTCATATGGGTCGCTGCAATGCGGGCCGATATCAATTTCAGGGCATACCGAAGAGCTGATAACCTTAAGCATGTTGCTAATCTTGTCCCTTATGCCTTCGCTGGCAGTAGTGACCTCATCGGTGATGTCCTCAACAGTAAAAAGCTCCTCTGGGTTAACCTCTCCGTTCCTGACGTACTGATTGTTGATGTAGGCGAGAAAACATTTCCTGATCTTCAGCCCGGCGTCTTCCCAGCATATATTCTGGAAGGAGACATCATGATAATTGATATCTTTGACCGAAGTGGAACTCTTGACCTCGATGATATCCCATTCATCATCATTCACGGGGTTCAGGATATCGGCCCGGGAATAAATCTTGCCCGATAGTACTCCAGCTTCGAACAACGGCCTCCGCCGCTTGAGAAGCTCTTTCGTCATGGCGATATTACCCATGAAGTCATCGGCTGGCACATCTGTTCCCCCGGGATAGAGCTTCTTGGCCAACTCGCCGACCAGATGGCCCTGGTCGAAGATATGCTGCGTGGCGGCGTCTGGCTCCGGTATCCGCTCCGGCTCGTTAGTGGTAATCCACAGCAGCCGGGGACATTGCAGGCCGTTAAGATAGCGGGATTTTGATAGCATCAATGGCGGTATCCTTTCCGAGTCCTTTTTACCCTGTTGGGGCAAGCAGTCTCTCTTTAAGCACTTTCAGATTCATTACATCTTCTTCGTTGTATTTCAGCAACGTGGCCAGAGCTTTCTGGTCACTATAGTCTTGATACCTCTGCCACAACAGCACTGCATCCCATCCGTCTATGCCCTTCAACTGCCGGGGGATACCCAACTGCTGCTCCACCGCTTTAAAACCACCCTTTAGATTGCATCGCCAGCAGTCATACATCAGGTCGTGGTGGTGAAAAGTATCAGCAAGGTTAATTCCCAGCGAGCCGTGAATGAAAGGCAGGTCAAAGCGTCTGCCGTTA
>CAYOKF010000239.1:0-2744 GCA_964404475.1 uncultured Dehalococcoidaceae bacterium
AGGGCTGATTTTATATCCCACCAGCCTGTCCAAGACACGCCTTGCCTGCTGAGCGTCAACTAATTTCATGTCGATGGAACGCGGGTGTTCAAAGGCGTCCCTGACAGCTTCCTCGGTTATTTCATGAAAGGTAACCCGGTGATATGATTTATGGTCGGTCTTGGTTACTTCGCTAAGGTGCCAGGCAATGGCCTCCCCCTCACGGTCAGGGTCAGTGGCAAGATATACAGTGGAGGCGGACTTAATAGCTTTTTTGAGTTCATTGACCAGTTTCAATTTGGCTCTGGGTACGACATATTTGGGAGTGAAGCCGTTATCGATATCTACGCCGATACGGCTCCGTGGCAGGTCCCTGACATGCCCCAGGGAAGCTTTAAAACTATAACTGCTGCCCAGAATCCTGCCCAGGGTTCTGGCTTTGGCCGGTGATTCCACAATAACCAGTTTTTTGCTCATGTTAATTAATCTACCCTTACCTGGTATTTCTCTCTGGCTTCTTTAGCCAGAACATAGTTCATTGTTCCTACTTGACGGATCATACCCTTGAGCTCCATCATGGCTAATGTGCTGCTGACGGTGGCGGCGGGCAGTTGGCTACTGCGGCAGACCTCGTCGATATGAGCCGGTTCGGCGCTCAGTTGCTTGAGTAATAAGGTCTCCGTATCTGAAGCAGGCAGTACCTCTCTCATTTCTATCTGGCGGGCCACGGTTATCAGGTTTAATTCCTCAAGGATATCGGTATAATCGCTAACCAGTTTGGCTCCTTCCTGAATGAGATGGTTGGTGCCCCGGCTCATCGGCGATAAGATGCTGCCGGGAATGGCGAAGACCTCCCGGTTCTGCTCCAGCGCCATATTGGCCGTAATCAGAGCTCCGCTGCTCTCGCCGGACTCAATAACCAGGACACCCAGACTGAGTCCGCTGATGATCCGGTTACGCCTGGGGAAATACTCAGCCCTGGGCCTGGTACCCAGAGGGTATTCACTAATCAATGCTCCTTGCGGAACGATACTACGCGCCAGCTCGGTATTCTCTACAGGATAGACAATATCCAGTCCGCAGGCAAAAACGGCGATGGTCCTGCCGCCAGCAGCCAGAGCACTGCGGTGTGCGACAGTGTCAATTCCTTTAGCCAGACCACTGGCAATAGTGATTTTATTTTGCACCAGGTCAGTCACAATTTCTTCGGCTACTTGCTTACCGTAAACGGTGGCCCGGCGGGTGCCGACTACTGTCAGACACCATTCATCTTCAGGCAGTAATGTGCCACGGACATAAATTAACGGCGGGTAGTCATATATTTCCCTGAGGCGGGAGGGGTAAGCAGCATCATGGTAACTGATTGCCCTCACGCCCAAGCGCTCCAGCTTTTCCATCTCTGTTTCCAGGGATATTTCAGAGCGCCTGTTGTCGATAGCGCGCACCGAGTTACCGTCCAGCCCGGCCCGTTTTAGCTCGGCAGCAGGAGCCTCCCAGGCGTTTTCCAGACTGCCGAAGTAGTTCTCCAGTTGGGAGAATTTTACCCGGCCAATGCCGGGAACAAGGTTGAAACCTACCCAGTATTTAATATCTTTTCTGTTCATAGCCAAACTAAGTTATTCTAGCACAGAGCTAAATAACAGACAATCAAGCACCATTGGACAATATTGGCTTGGAACCAGCTTGACACAGACCATGATGCTTATTAAAGTATCCATATTAAATCACTGGCAGCCCGGTAGATTGATACCCTGCAAGGAGGAGGACACAATGTCAAAACAGATGTCTGAAGATGAAATCTATCAGAGAGCAAGAAAGAGGGTGGAGGAAAAGAAGGGTTTCTTTGTCCACCTGACGGTGTACGTGGTGGTTAACTGTGTGTTAATACTTATCTGGGCGTTCGCGGCCGACGGGGGATTTCCCTGGTTTCTCTTTCCTCTGTGTGGCTGGGGCATTGGTATCATTTTTCATTTTCTGGGCGTGTTTGTCTTTGCCCGGGAAACCTCGTGGGAACGCAGGGAAATAGAAAAAGAAGCGGAGAGATTACGGGGGAGTAAAAGTTAAGATATAGATAGTTTGACAAAAGCGGTGCAGCTATTTAAATTGTCTCTAGTAGGGGATGAGGTTCAGGAGGGTAGTAGAATGGGTAAAAATACAATAACGCTGTTAGTTATTCTGTCAATGATGGCGGCACTGGTCCCAGCATTTGCCGGATGTAACGTCATGACGGTAACCGGTTCAGGTAACCTGCTAACATGGGAATGGGATTACCGTGATTTCAACCGGGTTGAGGTGAGTCACGCCTTTGAGGTGGAGATTACCCGCAATGATACTTATCAGGTCAGTATTACTTTTGACGATAGCTTGCTTGAGTATCTTGATATTGAGCAGAGAGGAAATACTTTGCGTATAGAGCTGAAGGAAGCGTATATATATCACAATGTTACCCACCGGGCGGTTATTACCATGCCGGAATTACGTAGCCTGAACCTGTCAGGAGCCTCAACAGGGAGGTTGAGTGGCTTCAGTTCAGAGGAGAAACTTTCCTCGGAGATTTCCGGAGCCAGTTCCCTGGATATGAGTGATATACAAACAGGCGATGCGGATTTTAACGTTTCCGGAGCCAGCAAGCTATCGGGTAGTATCAGCGTGGCTGATGCTGACTTAAACATATCCGGCGCCAGTACTGTTGAGATAGTTGGCTCCGCCGAAGATATGTCCGCTGAAGCATCGGGTGCCAGCAAGGCAAATTTGAGTGATTTCAC
>CAYOKF010000240.1:0-2733 GCA_964404475.1 uncultured Dehalococcoidaceae bacterium
AAAAATAGATATTTCACCCAGGACGCGTTAAAAACGCCAAATAATAACACTAATGTTTTAACCGATATTATACAACTGTCTAATATGAAAATCGAGACATTTACTTTATTATTTACTTGAATGCCAGTTGGCTTAGCTATGACAACGGCCAATATATGTTAAGGCATATTAAATCAATATATTCTATCACGTTGGCTTCGGTATCGGGGCTGGGACTGGAGCTGTGGCTGGGTTTAGGGGCTGGTTACTACTTGACCAGCCCCTAACCTTTATAAGGCTAAACAGTTTAACAGAAAAATTACAGGAGGTGAATATTCAACAACAAAATCATTATTCAAATTGATCCAACTGAAGTATTTATCCCGGGAAAGGAGAGAGAAGTGAGGAAAATATTTATAGCTGTATTAATGATGGTACTGATAAGTAGCTTGGTTCTTGGCGGCTGTGCCCAGCCAGCACCAAGTCCAGCACCAAGTCCAGCACCAAGTCCAGCACCAAGTCCAGCACCAAGTCCGGCACCAAGTCCAGCACCAAGTCCGGCACCGGCACCCGGCCCTTCTCCTTCCCCCGCGCCTGCCGAAGAAACCCCGCAATACGGTGGCACTTTTATACAACTCGCCATGGGTATGCCAAGCATGTTCGGTTGGCCACCCAAGATACGCGGTGGTCTTAGAGAAGCGGCTGCTTTATCCCTCGAAGGATTAATTGCGCTGGATCAAACTTATCCTGGTATGCGTGTTCCGGTTCTTGCCGAGAGCTGGGAGCTGACACCGGATAATTCTGCCTACATCATCCACCTGAGACAGGGCGTAAAATTCCACGACGGCACCGACTTCAATGCCGATGCAGTGAAGTGGAATCTCGGGCAGTATGTCGGTTCGCCGTCCCCGCTCTTTTCGGCTGTTTCCTCTATAGAAGTAATCGATGATCACACCGTCAAGTTCAATCTAACGGAATGGGACAGGACTGTTCTGAACGATTTCGCCGACCCGACGGCTTATATCTACTCCCCGACAGCTTTTGAGGAGCATGGTGAGGAATGGGCTCTCTTTAATCCAATCGGCACCGGCCCCTTTATTCTAACCGACTTTGTGACAAACGTATCTATAGATTGGGAGAGGAATGAAGATTACTGGGGCGGCCGGCCCTAGCTTGACGGCGTCAGGATGATTACAGCCGCTGACCCGATGACCGCCACTGCCATGTTTATGAACCATGAGGCGGATTTCATGCAGAGAGTCGATTTTGAGACCAGGAACCAGTTGCTGGCTCAGCGAGATGACTGGGAATTTCTGATTAATGACGGCATTGGCAACATAGTCGTCTGGAACAGTAAAGATCCTGAGAGCATATTTGCCGATATTCGGGTGCGGCAGGCACTGGAATACGCCATCGACAAGAAGAAGATAACGGATACGCTGTTCGAAGGTCAAGTCGAACCCCTGTACGAAATAATCAAGGGCAAACCAGATATAGGCATGGACTCTGGCACTACGCCGCGCCTGTACGACCCGGAAAAGGCAAAGCAGCTGCTGGCGGAAGCTGGCTACCCCGATGGTTTCAAGTTTCAGTTTATTGTAGGCAATGTACCGCGCTCGGACCAGTGGGTGGCCGCACAGGCTATGCTGGCAGATGTCGGCATCAAGATGGAGATAGACTCCGTGGATATGGCTACCTGGACGCAACATACCATGTCAGCTCCACCAGCTAACTTAACGTTGTGGGAGCATGCCCCCCCTTTCGAAACCATGATAGCTACTACGGTTAAGCAGCGCTGGTTAACTACTTCAATTTTCTACCAGGGTCTGCAAAGACCGGAGGGTTTGGATGACCTGATTAACACCTATCTCCACACCGAGGATGATGCCGAAGCTAACAAGCTGCTCTACCAGATAGAGAAGCAGCTCTACGACGATGCGATTACCCTCGTTTTGTGGCCCGATGCCGATATTAACGTGCTACATCCGGATTCCAAGATTCATGACCCTGAGTACTTCATGCCCTTCGGTGATAGATACCTAGACTGGTCAAAAATATGGAAGGGCGGCTAGAGAAGCCTGCTTAACCCTGGGGTTTGAAGGTGCGTGGCAGGTTCCAAGTCTTGCCGCGCATCTTCTCTTAGTGTGATTACAAGCCTGAAATTCCTCCGGTGGTAGGGAGATAGGTAGCGCCAGATTATCTACTACCGGGAAAGGATATAGTTTGAGGAAGGAGAATCAATGATGCCATCAGAAAAGGTTGTAGAAACTGATGTCCTGGTTATTGGAGGAGGTATGGCTGGCTGCTTCGCGGCGATAAAGGCGAAGGAGCAGGGAGTGGATGTGACCCTGGTTGATAAGGGCTATACCGGCAAATCTGGACAGTCTCCCTTCGCCGGCAGCTACATGGTTTTCAATCCGGAGTGGGGCGACGACCTGGACGCCTGGATGAACCAGGTCACTACCGTCGGTGAGTATGTCAACAATCGTGTCTGGACCGAAATGGCTTTCAAGGACTCCTATGCCCGCTACAACGACCTCGTCTCCTGGGGAGTGGAATTCACCAAAGACGAAAACGGGGAACTCTTTAGAATGGAGGGGGATATTCTAAGACCCTGCCGCGGGGTTAGTATGGGACCAATCAAGCATGCCGAGATTTTGAGGAAGCAGGCAATAAAGAGCGGCGTCAAGATTATTGATAGAATCATGGTCATTGAGCTGCTAAAGCAGGACGGCAGGGTTGTCGGTGCCATCG
>CAYOKF010000241.1:0-2729 GCA_964404475.1 uncultured Dehalococcoidaceae bacterium
CGCTGTACTGGACGTACATGTTTTCCAGAAAAGACCGTTTGGGCAGCTGGGGCCAGGCGGGGATGTCCCTGAGGTAGTGGCTGATTAGCGACACCGCCGACTGCGCATCAGCGTGGGGCATGCTGCCGATAATGGTGGGCAGGCAATTTAATTCTACATTGACCATAGCTTCAAGCCTTTCTCATGTACTTGCCGATAAGCACATCGAGCTTTTTCTTTTGCTCGTCGGGTATCAATTCCGGGGCAGTAACCAGGGCTATCTTCAGCGCCGAACCACACGCACAGTCTCTGCTTTCGGGTATCCGGCTGACGGCCAGCTTGATTATTTCCCGGGACACAGCCACGTTGCGGTGCAGGATATCCAGAATGTTTTCCACGCTGACCGGTTCATTGCTCTCATGCCAGCAATCATAGTCGGTGACGCAGGCGATTATCGAGTAGCAGATCTCCGCTTCCCGGGCCAGCTTGGCTTCGGGCAGTGCCGTCATGCCGATGACATCCGCCCCCCAGGACTTATACAGTCTGGATTCCGCCCGGGTAGAAAAGGCGGGGCCCTCCATGGTGACGTAAGTGCCACCCCGGTGGACGCTGGCGCCGGCGTCCTGCGCCGCCTGGCAAATAACCTGGCTGAGCACCGGGCAGAAGGGCTCGGCGAACTGGATATGGGCCACGATGCTTTGCTGGAAGAAGGTATTTACCCGGTTGCGGGTGCGGTCAATAAGCTGGTCTGGGAAAAGCAGGTTGCCGGGTCTGATCTCTTCCTTGAAGCTGCCACAGGAGTTGATGGCGATAATGCGCTCCACCCCCAGGGATTTCAGTGCGTAGATGTTGGCGCGGTAGGGGACATCGGTGGGGGGGATGCGGTGCCCCTTGCCGTGGCGGGGCAGGAAGGCAACCCCCTTTTCCCCCAGCCTGCCCGTGATGATACTATCACTGGGCTTGCCGAAGGGCGTATCCAGATTGACCTCTTCAATATCGGTCAGCCCGTCAATATCATAAAGCCCCGTACCGCCGATAACGGCTATTTTAGCCTGTGGCATGGAGTTCCCTCCAGATTCATATTTTTAATTAAAGATTCTGCCCTCATGGTCAAACGGCAAGAGCATTTTAATTATGGCAGCTTAGATTGGGTAAGGCAACCCCGCTCTTACCTCCCCGAAAAGCTCCCCCCAATCACTTCCCCGTACGGCTCTCTAATTATACCACGCTCGGTGATAATTGCGGAGATATAGCGGTGGGGGGTGACGTCAAAGGCGGGATTGGCGGCGCTGATGCCTTCCGGGGCGATGGGGACACCCTGGATGTGGGTTACTTCCTCTGATTTACGCTGTTCGATGGGGATTTCGGTACCGGAAGCGAGCGAGGGGTCAATGGTGGAGGTGGGGGCGGCAACGTAAAAGGGGACATTGTTTTCCCGGGCCAGCACCGCCAGGGTATAGGTGCCTATCTTGTTGGCGGTATCTCCGTTGGCGGCAATACGGTCGGCGCCAAGGATAACGCAATCAATCTCCCCACGGCTGATAAAATAACCCGCCATAGAGTCGGTAATCAGGGTAACCGGAATTCCGGCTTGCTTGAGCTCCCAGGTGGTCAGCCGTGCCCCCTGGAGCAAGGGGCGGGTCTCCGTGGCTAAAACCCTTACTTTTTTACCTTGTTCGCCGGCCTTAATGATAACGCCGAGGGCGGTGCCATAGCCGCTGGTGGCCAGGGGGCCGGTGTTGCAGTGGGTGAGGATGGTAAAGCCGTCTTCAATCATTTCCGCACCATACTCGCTGAGCCTTTCCGTTGCTGTCGCCTCTTCAGAGTGGATTTTTTCGGCTTCACTGACCAGTGCCGCTTTAATCTGCCTGACATCAGCTCCGGATTCAGCCGCCTGATGCATGCGCTCCAGGGCGCGGAAGAGGTTGCGGGCGGTAGGGCGGGTGGCGGCGATATCATTGATAATATACCGGAGCTTTCCCCGGAAATCATCTGCCGCCGTAGAATTAATTTTTAGGGCACCAAGGGCGATGGCATAGGCTCCGCATATCCCGATGGCAGGTGCCCCTCTAATTTTCAATTCTGTGATGGCTGAGGCGATATCCTGATAGTCACTTAACTCCAGATAAGCCTCTTCCCGGGGAAGGCGGGTCTGGTCAAGGATAACTATTCGGTCGCCATGCCAGGCTATTGGTTGCTTGTATCTCATTGTCAATCGGCTGGTGTGATAATATTGCGCATTAGCGAAGATGAGTAAATGCGCAAGACCGCATATGCGGGAAATATTTACTTGAATGGGGTCAGGCTACTTTCCCTCTCCGTCCTTCCGGTTATTTTCTTTCTTTTGCTGTTGCCAATTTTTGCGGCTGATTTCCATCATCACAAAACTATAGCCATCCCGGTAAAGATTACCGCATGGCGTGAACCCGCATTTTAAATAACACTGTTGTGCCCGCCTGTTCCAGTCCAGGGTCTTCAGATATACCCTGTTGATTTTGGAGGTATGGAAGATGTGGTTTACCAGCGTGGTAACTGCGTCAGCGCCATACCCCTTGTTCCAGTAGTTACGGTCGCCGATGGTAATACCTATCTCGGTTTCACCTTGAGCCTCGTCAACATTGTAGTAAGAGCAGTTGCCGATATGCGTGCCGTCAAGGGTTTCCACGCCGAAGCGCTGGCTGTTGGCGAGAGAATAACGCAGTTCGCTGGAGTGTTCTATCAGGTAATGGGAGAAAGGAATGGTTATCACT
>CAYOKF010000242.1:0-2724 GCA_964404475.1 uncultured Dehalococcoidaceae bacterium
GGAAAGACTATCTTTTACCAGCATTATCACCTCCCGCCTTGAGTAGGCTGACCAGCTTCCAGGCTACGATTTCACAAAGTGCATGGGTATCATCACTGGTCAGGTAATCAGGGACAGTACTATCAAACATTAAGTTTCCTTCCGGGGGGAACTCATCATCCCCCTTCCATAGTATCAATGTTAGCGGTACACAGGGGAAGGCAGGGACGGTTACGGAAATATCCCCGTATTCGGCTGGCTGGCTGCCCCAGACCTGCGCGACTTCTGCTAAACGGTGCGGCTCACTACCGAAATGATCAACCAGGGGCTTTATCGCCCGTTGGTAAAATACCGGTGCGTACAGGGAACCCTCTTTCAATTCCCGGTAGGTGACTTGCTTACCGGAGAGAGGAGTGCCTTTGGCCTGGGTGAAATAGTGCAGGATGAGTATTTTCTCTCTTACCGGCACCGCCTCATTTCCCGCAGCCGGGGACACTTCAGCATCGGGAATGTGGATGAGATAAGGCTGGTTTAAATATTCCAGGCTGACCCTTTGCGAGTCTAAATAGATTGCCCCGCTTTTAGAACATTGCTTCTCAATATCGCCAATGCCGGCTAACTGCTCACTGGCAATCTGATAGGCAAGCTCATAACCGTATTCGTATTTCTTTTTCGGTAACGCTATTTTATTATCTTTCATCCGTTTCTATGTTTATGTTTCCCCCTCCCGGTCTAACTGGAATTCCTGCGCTTAAATATCGAGCCAGGAATGGGAATAGAGCGAATCTCCGGTGAGCACCCTCACCGTTTTAACATATTCTTGCTCTTTGGGGCTTAACGAAGCCATATCCGGTTTTTCACCGTCCATTACCCGGTGTACGAGATCGACTATTTCCGGCATCTCACCTCTGGCAATTGTCATCAGTTCCTCATCGAAGGCGTCAGCAATAGCCGAATATAGTCCATACCTCATCAGCATTATCAGGTAGGTCCTGTTTAGAGGTGGCCGAAGGTTGGTAGGGGTACCATTGGAAATGTTGGATAGGCCTACCGTGGACTTACAGCCGGGAGCAATTTCACCCAGCATGCTCATAAATTCGACACACGCTTTTACCTGATTGATTTCCACTGATACCGGACTGGCAATCGGGTCTATCCAGATATTCTCATTGGGGATGCCCATCTCATTAGCCTTGTAAACAAAGTCGACGGTATACATCGCACGCTCGTTGGCGTCACGTGGCATTCCCTCGGCTGACCATAGTAAACCAATTAAATCAGCCCCATGTTCTTTGGCCAGTTGTATCCCTTTCTCAAATCTTTCCGGTTGTAGGGAAACGGAGTTAATCAATATTTTATTACTGGCTACCTTCAGGCCGGCTTCCATCGCGACGAGGTTGGTGGTATCAAGGGACAGAGGTTTATCAGTAACCTCCTGCACTGTTTTGACCACCCATTCCATCAGTTCATCCCCGCCCCTCCGTGCCGGGCCGATATTAAGGTCGATATAGTCAATACCGGCCTCTGCCTCAGCTTTAGCCATTTCCTGAATGGGCTGAGGGTTCCTCTCCTTGAGCGCCGGGCCTATAGTCTGTGATATGATATTTAGGTTTTCCCCGATAAGGATCATCCTTTCCTCCTTAGGCTTTCCATGTTTTGAGATAGGCCGGGATATGGGCTCCTTCTCTGGGCCCAACCAGGATTTCCCAGCCGGGTAGTTCCTCTTCCAGACCACCGCTCTCAGCGGCAATATAACCCGGGATAATCAGTTTCTGGTGCTTGATTTTATCGGCAACGCCACTCTTCTTGAGCGCCGGGCCGATAATGTCAGCGGAGAATTTTCCGGCTGCCCATGATGTCATTACCGAAAGCCCCTCAGTGTCCTTGACATAAAGCCAGCTGGGCACCTTGCTGTTTTCGATTTCACCGGAGACAATGAAGTAAGTGAGGGAGAAGTTTGAGGTTACCATTAATGGTGAGCTGTCATCAGGGTTGTTGATTTCGTAGATTCCCTCAGTGGTGGCCAGCGGGCGCTGTGGATCGGTATAAATGTTTAACCTTTCCACCAGCAGCGGGAACAGGCTCTCTCCCAGGAAATCGGAGAGAACGATAATGCCAGCATATTTGGCGATGAACATGGCGGCAATCATTGCCTCTTTCATCGGGTTATCCGTCATTTCCGCGGGGAAGGTAATGGTGGGGAAGCCCAGGGGGCGGAACTTATTGTTCAGGGCAGCACTTCTGATAATTACCTGGTCCTGGAATGCCTGGCGAACAGTCCTTGATCCGGAGTCAATAACCAGATTCTTTACCCCGGCAGCGGTTAGTTTTTCAGTAAGTTCAGCCAGTTCCTCCACGCTGGAACCCTTCACCGCTAACGGGCAGGAGTTTTCCTTGGCTAATTCCGCTACTTTATCCAGGTTGTCCTTGGTGGCGGCATAAAGGAGCGGTTTGCGGTCAGCGCATTCCTTCAAAGCTGATGCCAGGTTATCAGGGTTTTCACTCATCAGAATAAGGCTGCAATTACTGCCAGCACTTACCTTCTTGGCTAAGGCGGCAAACTTCCCGGCGTCTCCGGATTCATCCTTGACAGCCACCAGTTCGGTACTGAGGGTAAGCCCGACCCTTTCGTACGACATCGTCTGGCATTTTTCCAATCTGGCGTCAACATCGGAATCCGCCATTGTGTCGCTAATAAGGATAGCTATTCCCGGCTGGTTCTCAAATCTTTTTTCGTGGCGGAAC
>CAYOKF010000243.1:0-2720 GCA_964404475.1 uncultured Dehalococcoidaceae bacterium
TTATGTTTCCGGAGTAAGTGTGCCTGACGAGATAATAACCAGGATGGAAAGCGCTCCCAGTGCCAAGGAAGAGGGACTTAACATAATACTGGAGATTATTGAGCAGCTTAAGGATATCCCCGGCGTGCACGGCATACACATTATGGCTGTGGGCTGGGAGGATATAGTTCCGCAGCTGGTGGAGAAAGCCGGGCTGATGCCCAGGCCGGTATAATAGCGTGATTGAGGAGAGCTTTAATACTCGCCGGAGATGAAATCCTTTATCTGGGCGAAACTGAATACCGGCCCGTCACGGCAAACGTAGATATCACCAATATTGCAGCGGCCGCATTTGCCGATCCCGCACTTCATCCTCTTTTCCAGGGTGGTGATCATTTGCTCCGGGGTGAAACCCAATTTTTCCAGAACGGGGAAGGTGAACCTTATCATTACCGGTGGGCCGCAGACAATAGCCGCCGTGTTCCTAGCGGCCGGAGCCACCTGCTCCAATACCTGAGGCACGAAGCCTACCCTTCCCTGCCAGCCCTCATGCTCATGGTCGATGGTGGTTACCATTTTGACTGATTTATCCTTCTCCCACGCGTCAAGGTCATACTGGAAACACAGGTCAGCCGGACTGCGCGCACCGTAGATAATGTCAATATTTTCGTATTGCGCGCGGTTGTCGATGGCATTCCAGATGAGTGAGCGCAGTGGCGCCAGCCCGATGCCACCGGCAACGAAAACCAGGTTTTTCCCTTTAAGGTAATCCAGCGGGAAACTGTTGCCATAGGGGCCGCGAAAGCCAATTTCAGCCCCGGCGCTGAGTCGGTGCAGGGCATTGGTGACCTTGCCGGCCCGTTTTACCGCAAATTCCAGGTGGTCGCGGCGGGTAGGGCTGGAAGAAATGCAGAAGGTAGCCTCGCCCACACCGAAAACTGAGTATTCACCGAATTGCCCCGATTCAAAGGTAAATTCCTCACGCAAATTATCGTCTTTGAAATTAAAATGGAAGGTTCGGGTATCATAAGTCTCCTCGATGATTTTTTCGATGACGATAATATGCGGCAGGTAAACATTCCCGCCGGCGAGGAATTTCTCCCTGTGGCTGATATCTTTAATTGGCATTTCTATTTTCCTTCTGGGCTGTGGTCTCTTCGGGCACGCTTTCCAGTACCCGGGTAATATCCCAGTTTACCGGGCAGAGGCGGATGCAGCGGCCGCAGCCGGTACAGGCAGTGATATCAAAAAGCCGCGGGTAGAACTCATATTTATGGCATACCTTCTGCCGTACCCGCTGCCACTTGTCCTCTCTGGGATTTTCCGCCGGCATCTTGGTATAGACGGAGAAGCTGCAGCTATCCCAGCTCCTGAATCTGGTTCCATTTCCTCCGGACGTCTCGTCATTAATATCAAAACAGTAGCAGGTAGGGCAGAGAAAGGTGCAGATACCGCAGCTGATGCACTTAGCAGCTGCCTTCTCCCAGAACTCTTTATCTTCAAACGAGGACAGAAGCCTTTCCTTGAGATTGGTGGTATCCAGCTTTCTGCTTATTTTCTTCGCGGCTGCTTCTCTGGACTCCCTGGTTCTTAGCTCGTCTGGCTGGGCTGCTTCTACCAGACCCTCCGTCCTGGCCAGCAGTTCTTTACCCTTTTCGGTAACCTCTTCTATAGAAAATTCCTCACCGATATCGGTCAGCATAAGGTCAACATCACCGGACTCGCCGGGGCTGATGCCCAGAGAAGTGCAGAAGCAGCTTTCATGCGGGTCAGTGCACCCCAGGCCAACAAGCAGCGTGTTCTCCCTCCGGGTAAGGTAGTAGTTGTCTTCATAGGCATCCTGAAAAACGGGGTCGATTATCTTCAGGGCTCTGGCATCACAGGGGCGTATGGCGAAAATCAGGTGCTTGGCCTCATCCTGTGCCGGCAATTCCAGATGGTAGCCTTCCCCGTCTTTGTGGAAGCTGAACATCTCCTCCATATTGGGGAATATGTTGCCCTTGGGCGGAATAACCGTATTACGGTACCATTCCAGAAAGCTGGTATCCTGGCCGTCCCACTCTTCCATTCTGGCCGTGCCACTTTTCCTTGACGGGGTAAAGACGGCAAAATCACTTTGCCACTGCCGGAGAAGATTACCGATATCCTTCTTCTTTATCTTTTTCATGGTTTTATCGTATGAAGTCCTCTGCCTCTTCCGGCTCATAAGCAGTCATCAGTGGTGGTGCATCCTTATCGGTTCCTGCTTTATAATGGAAGAGCTCGTCAACTATCTCGGCCATCTTGCCAGTCAAACTTCGCAGCGGGATGTCTACCGGGCAGGCGCGCTCGCATTCACCACAATCGGTGCATCTGCCGGCGACATGGATAATCCGCGTTACCTGGAACATTAGATTATCCTGCCATCTGGGTACAGGGGATATCCACCGTGGTTCAGATTCCTCAACGAAGCACCGTTCACAGAAGCAGGCCGGGCAGACCTGCCGGCAGGCATTACAGCGCAGACAGCGGCTGAACTCACTCTTCCAGAACTCCCATCTTTTTTCCGGAGGCATATCTTCTAATTCTTTAATCTTGCTCCGGCTTAGTTCAGTATTGCGGGACAGAGGGCTTTCCTCGCCGAGCAAAATGTCGTATTCCTGCGGTATCGGGGATTCACAGCCAAGGCAGTCGTCAAAAAGGGCTTCGGTGATGGGGAATTCCTTCTTTTCCTTGCCGGTTGTTATGATTACCCTGTCTCC
>CAYOKF010000244.1:0-2720 GCA_964404475.1 uncultured Dehalococcoidaceae bacterium
CGCGACTGGTTAAAGAGGCATGCCAGCGCTTTCGTGAGTCAATTATTGCCGGTATTGATGCCCGCGAAGGGTATGTGGCCACCCACGGATGGCTCCAGGATACCGAGCTAACGTCTGTGGTGCTGGCCGAGTCCATGGTGCAGCTCGGTGTCAGGCGCTTTATCTATACGGATATCAGCCGTGATGGCACCCTGACCGAGCCTAATTTCTCGGCTACCGCCGAGATGGTTGAAGCCATCAGGCTGCCGGTCATTGCCGCCGGCGGCATATCATCGCTAAACCATCTCAGGATGCTGCAGAAGCTCGGCGTTGAGGGCGCCATCGTGGGCAAGGCTCTTTATACCGGAGATATTAATCTGAAACAGGCGCTGGCTGATATTGGCCAGATGTGAGAGAAGTAAATTTGCGGAGAGGGGTCTGAAGTTGACAGGTAACTTGCGATTTAACGAAAAGGGTCTTATCCCGGCGATAGTTCAGGACGCTGATACCGGCGAGGTACTTATGCTGGGCTACATGAATGAGGAATCACTGCGCCTTACCTTAACGAGTAATGAGGTCTGGTTTTACAGCCGCAGCCGGCAGGAGCTGTGGCATAAGGGGGAAACCTCGGGTAATCGCCTCATGGTACGCTCGGTGTGGCGGGACTGCGATAGTGATACCATTCTGGTTACGGCACATCCTACCGGCCCGGTGTGTCACACAGGCAATAAGACCTGCTTCTTTCAGGAGCTAACCGAGTCGGATTTAGAAAGCCCTCAAGCTTGAGACGCTTCCTCAAGTTCATCCATTTCTATTGCCTTCTTAAGAGCCGATACGGCAACCTCAAGCTGGCTGTCCTCAGGTTCCCCGGTGGTCAGTGATTGCAGGAGCAGTCCGGGAGCCAGGAGAACCCTGACCAGCACGTTCTTTACATGTCTGGCACCAAAATAGGTGACCTCATAGCCAAGTGCGGCAATAACCGGGATGAGGACAACACGAGACAGCACCATCAGCCACAGGGTCTGGCGTCCTATGAAGGCGAAGACGATGATGGCAATAATCAGTACCGCAAACAGGAAACTGGTGCCGCAGCGCACGTGGGCGGTACTGTATTCTCTGATGGCTTCGGGCTCCAGCGGTACGCCGGCTTCATAGGCATTTATGGTTTTATGTTCGGCGCCATGATAGGTAAAGACCCGCTTGATGTCGGGTAAGAGGGAGATTACTTTGAGGTAAGCGATAAAGATGACTAACCGTATAACGCCTTCAATGATGTGAAATACGAGGGAGTTGGGGATGAACGGGTTAGCCAGCTTGGTGAGGAAAAGGGGAGCGATAAAGAACAGGACAACCACCAGAACCAGAGCCGAGGCAACCATGCCCCAGATTGCCTTTGTGGAAATCTCTTCCTCATCCTCTTCCATAGCGATATTGGCTGAATAGAGCAGGCTCTTCATACCCAGCACCAAAGCTTCAATCAAAACGACGATGCCCCGTATCAGGGGAGTCCGCCGCAACCGACTAATATAGAAAGAAGGCAGCGGCTTGATATCCATGGCTAATCCACCACCGGGGCGGCGTACTACGGTTACCACCGTCTTCCGCCCCCGCATCATTACCCCCTCTATAACCGCCTGGCCGCCGTAGTTGAACTTCTTCTCTTTAGCCATTTCCCATAAACAAAAAGGAGCGGTCAAATAATCCCGCTCCTGCCTTCCCGGAAATTATTCGGTTAATCTTTAATGTTGTAGCGCTTCTTAAACCGCTCCACACGTCCGGTAGTATCCAGCATCCGCCGCTCACCGGTGAAAAACGGGTGGCACTGGCTGCATACCTCAACCTTTAACTGCTTTCTTGTGGAACCAGTGGTAAATCTGTTGCCGCAAGAGCAAACTACCTCGGCGTCAGTATAATACTGGGGGTGAATCTTTTCTTTCATGGCATTTAGCTGGCGTAAACGCTGACCTTTCTACGGTTATTGCGGGCCGGCTCGAATTTAACGACGCCGTCGACGAGGGCAAAGAGGGTGTGGTCTCTGCCTACACCCACATTATTGCCCGGATGAATGCGAGTGCCCCGCTGGCGGACTATAATAGTCCCGGCGTTCACACTCTGCCCGGCAAATCTCTTGACTCCGAGCCGCTTTCCCTGGCTATCCCGACCATTGCGGCTGGTGCCGCCTCCCTTTTTATGCGCCATCTGTGGTCACCTCTTTTTTCTTACGGCGGGTGGTCTTCTTCACCGGCTTGGCTCCCTCTGCCCCCGGTGGCAATATCTGGTCTATCATCAGCCTGGTGAAAAGCTGGCGGTGCCCATTCTTGCGGCGGTAGCGTACCTTCGACTTGTACTTAAAAACAATGACCTTCTCACCCTTGCCATTCTGCTGCGCCGTTGCCGTTACCCTCGCACCGTCGATAACCGGTTTACCGACCGTTACCTCGTCACCATCGGCGATAAGCAATACCCTGTCAAGCTCGACAGCGCCGCCCTCCGCCACATCCAGATGCTCTACATCTATGGTCTGACCTTCGGTTACTTTATACTGCTTGCCACCAGTTTCAATAATAGCGTAAATTTTGAGCCTCCAAAGGAATAATTATACCAGTTCCATAGCTGAGTGTCAAACACGTTGGTTTGGGTTTTATTTGCATTTAGTTGTTATCCCTATCAGCCAGATGTAAACGTTATTTGTCCACAATATTCAGGAAAATCTTCCCTAAAATTCTCAGCAAATTCTTTGG
>CAYOKF010000245.1:0-2706 GCA_964404475.1 uncultured Dehalococcoidaceae bacterium
GTTCTGAAGCATGTGCCGGCCAACCAGCATTATATGTTTGAGAAAGGGCTTTTCCCCCTGCTTTTAGAACTGGGGGAACCTCTATATGGCTATTATTTCAATGGCTACTGGCTCGATATGGGCACAGAAGAAAAGTACCTTAGCCTTAACCACGACCTGCTCTCAGTCAAGGTTAACAGCCCGCTTTTCCCCCTGATAGAAAAGGACGCGGTATCATGCGAGGAGGATGTCATTATCCACCCTGATGCCAAAGTAGTAGCACCGGTATTAATCGGCAGCAACAGTCGGATAAGCCAGGGAGCCTATATCAAGGGCCCTGCCGTCATTGGCCCCGATTGCTATGTAGGTAAAGATGCTGTTGTCGAGAGAGCCGTTATCTGGCAGGGCATCCATATCAATGATAATGCGGTCTGCCAGGACATGGTTATCAGCAATAACAGCCAGCTTGCCGGTGCCGGTGGCACTCCTGATACTGGTGGCAGAACCCCCAACCTTAAGAGTGATAGAGCATGGAAAAGGAGTATCAATGACGACGAATGATGCTCAGGTAAATGAGCAGCCGACTAAGAAAAAGACCAGGGAAATAACCTTTCAATGTAAATCATGCGGCAAGTTCAAGCGAATTGAGGAGATGAGGGTTCTTACCAGGTTTTTCCCACTGCTAATAGTGTGTAAAGATTGTGAACAGAAGATGCTCTAGCGCCCAGGAGAGAATTGGATGGCTAAGAAGCTCGGTAAGATAGAAAAGCCTTCAGCGGAACAATTCAAGAGCGGCAGAAAATTATACTTTATTCCCCTCCTTTACCAGGGCAACGAATCTCCGGACGAGTATTTGGAGAAGTACCACAGGTACTGGACACAGGTTGAAAATCAAATCAATGACCTGGAAGTGAAGTTGGGGAAAGTTCACCGGATATATCATGAATTAGTTCCGGAAGGCGGTGAAAGTGGCTGCGAGGTAATAAAAGAGCTGAACGAGAAGAGTTACCAGGTTACCAAAGCCTGCCTGGATAAAGGTGCCCAGCTTGAACCTATCGAAAAAGCGGGGATGTTAACCGAATTTTTCGACTGGAGTAAGTGTCTGGCCGCAGGCTTGCAAAATCAGGAGGTATTTACCAAAGTCTATGAATCTTATACGGAAGCCAGTAAGAAGAGAAACGAATATGCCACCGCCCAAATTGATGCTACACTACAGGCGGACGAAACCGGCATATTGCTGATGAGAGAAGGCCACCAGATCCAATTCCCAGCGGATATACAGGTATTCTATGTCGCACCTCCAGCCCTGGATGAAATCAAACGCTGGCTGCGAGACCAGGACATGATTTAAGGCGGACAATGATTTACTGCTTTCAGGTCTAGGATTGGGCAACGATCACCAATTGCGGCCCTTCAGGAGTATCATCGACATCCAGCGTAATACCTTCAAGTTTGTCAGACAGTTCCTTTTCCACCACTAATATAGCGGCTCCCTCATATTCCACCGTTTCGTCACCGGGCGTCTCTATATCAACATCCAGGCCTAGTTGATCATCAGATTTAGCGGTGAGCCTTAGCCTTGCCTGTGGATTATCCACATTAGCGTTCAGCAACCTTTTCAGCTCTTGCTTGGCAAGCTCGGTAACAGCTATCATACAATCTTCCTCCCCACACCAAATATAGCTTTCCTGTTTCCAGCCGGACGCTCTGTCTTATCAAGAAAATACTTTAATTCATGATAATCCGGCTCACTGTTAAAACACTTTATCTGGCGCTTAGTTCTTCCAAAGATTCCTTCAACTTGACGGTGCTCTCTGTCATCTCCTCCACATCTTCCGGTACCAGAAACAGGTCTTTATCCGGTGCTTCCCGGCGCACGATGAATTTCTTGATCTCGCCGCTCCAGGTATCCCTGGCCAGGTGGTCCACCTTACCCAGTATTTGCCCGTTCTGGTCTCTCACCTCAGATCCAACTACTATCTCCACTTTCACATACCCTGACTTATCAGCTTAAATCAGTGATTAAGAACTTAATCTTAATTAAATTTCGCTAAAAAGAAAAAGCTGGTTTTTATCCAGCTTCCAATTAGGTACGCATTATATCAGAAGCTATTCCATACTGTCAAGATGACCCAAACAAGAAGCCATACCCTAGCCCAGTCAATCAGAACTATAGTTTTGATGTATAATTTTCAGACTGGTAGAGGTATCCGAATAGCTGATGGTGCTGCTCTCGAAATCTGTTATAGTCCTATTATTTTATCTTATCTTCAAAGCTCACTTATTACTATCTTGTTACCCAAGGTAATTCCTAACATTTTTTGAAGTTAAGGATCTCACTGGCTGTCTTGAATCCCGGTAGGCCATAGCGATTTCTTAAGCCAAATAGACCATACTCCTTTATGACATCAATAAAATGCTCTGTTCCCATATGCATTGGAAATACTGATAAAATACCTTCCCCTTTAAGCACTCTATACAGCTCTTGGAGTAATCCCCTCCGGTCTTCTACTTCGTGCATCATGTCATACACTAGTATTATATCGATGCATTTATCTGGTAATTCTATACTCGACTTTGAACTATCTGAAAGGACAGTTGCGATATTGTCTAATGCTGCCTCCTTCGCCTTCTCTCTAACACATTCCAACCGATCGGGGCGTGCTTCGAGAGCATACACTTTTCCTCTCATACCAACTATCCTGGAACTCGGAATTGTAAAAGTAC
>CAYOKF010000246.1:0-2682 GCA_964404475.1 uncultured Dehalococcoidaceae bacterium
CTACTTACTGCCAACCACCTTTCCTGCTTTGCCCGGTTTCAGGTGAACCACTTCTCCGGCATATCGGATGCCCTTGCCTTTATAAGCGTCAGGGGGACGGATGGCCCGGATTTCAGCGGCCATCTCGCCAACTATCTCCTTGTTAATGCCGGTAACTTTTATCTTGTTGTTCCCTTCCACAGATAAGGATGTACCCTCTAAAGGAGAGACTTCCACCGGATGTGAATAACCAACGCGAATTGTCAGTTTGTTGCCGGTCTGCTCCGCACGGTAACCAACTCCGACAATCTCAAGGTTCTTCTCATGACCTTTAGTGACTCCCTCCACCATGTTGGCCAAAAGAGTTCTGGTCAGCCCGTGCTGGGAGCGATGTTCCGTGTTATCGCTGGGCCGGGATACGGTAAGAACCTTGTCCCGGAGTTGCAGTGACATCTCCGGGTTGATGGAACGGCTGAGTTCGCCTTTCGGCCCGGTAACTTTAACCGAATTCCCCTCGATATTCATCTGCACACCATCAGGTACTATTATCGGCATACGCCCGATTCTAGACATATCTCCCCCCAGATTTTCTTACCAGATATAGCATAAGAGCTCACCACCAACTCCCTGTCTCCAGGCTTGCTGTCCGGTTCTGACTCCCTTTGGTGTGGAAACTATCGCCACGCCCAGGCCGCCGTGAACGCGGGGCACTTCTTTCTTGCCTACATACACTCTTAGGCCGGGTTTACTAACCCGCTCCAGTCCAGATATGGCGGGCTCATTCTTATCATAATACTTAAGGTGGATTTTAATTACCCGGTGGGGTTTACCCCTCACCACCTCGTAGTCACTGATGAAACCCTCCTCCTTGAGGATTCTGGCAATGGAGAGCTTCATCCTCGAGGCAGGCATCACCACTGATTCATGCCTGACCATGAGGGCATTACGTATTCTGGTTAACATATCGGCTATTGGATCTGAGACAGTCATATCTATCCTCTGTCCTTGTTAAATTACCAGCTTGATTTTCTTACCCCGGGCAGCTGCCCGGCCAGAGCCAGTTTCCGGAAACAAATGCGGCATATCCCGAACTGGCGAATATAGGCGCGCGGCCGGCCACACAGGTGGCACCGGTTATGCTGCTGCACCTTGTGTTTGCTCGGAAGCCCGGCTTTTACTATGTTAGACTTCTTAGCCATTCATCCTCCACTTAATCTTTGGCAAAAGGCATTCCCAGTAACTCCAAGAGGTGCCTGCCTTCCTCATCGGTCCTGGCCGTGGTAATAATTGAGATTTCAAGACCACGCACCTTATCTATCTTGTCGTAATCTATCTCCGGAAAGTAAATTTGTTCCTTTAGCCCCAGGGTATAATTACCCCGGCCGTCAAAGGAATCCGGGGAAACCCCTTGAAAATCTTGCATTCTGGGCAGAACAGCGTTGACCAGTTTTTCAAAGAAGTGACGCATGCGCTCACCGCGCAGGGTTACCTTCAAGCCAATGGGCATCCCCTCTCTCAACCTGAAGGCGGCGATGGATTTCTTGGCGCGGGTAATTACCGGGTGTTGCCCGGAAATGGCCACCAGGTCTGCCTCGGCTGCCTCCAGAGCCTTGGCGTTCTGGATCGCTTCCCCCAGTCCGATATTAATCGAAATCTTCTCCAGGCGCGGTACCTGCATGACATTCTTGTACCCGCAGCGCTCCATCAGTCCGGGTATGGCCTCTTTCTGATACTTTTCCTTGAGTAGCGTCATTTAATCAATTACCTCCCCACAGGAGCGGCAGAACCGCACTTTTCTGCCATCTTCTAAAAAGCGGTAACCAATGCGGGTGGGGTGGTTACACTTTTCACAAAGCAACATGACTTTGGAGATATGGACTGGCGCTTCCAGGTCAATAATACCTGCCTGCCTGACCTGCTGTCTGGCCCGGGAGTGCTTCTTGATGAAGTTAATTCCCTCTATCAGCACCCGTTCCTTTTTAGGGTAAGCAAAGCGTACCTTCCCTTTTTTACCTCTGTCTTTGCCCGCAATCACCATGACGTTATCATTCTTTTTAATCTTCATGGTCTTCTGTCCTTATAAAACTTCCGCTGCCAGGGAGATGATTTTCGTGTAATTCTTCTCTCTTAATTCCCTGGCTACCGGCCCAAATATCCGGGTGCCTCTAGGATTGTTCTTATCCGTAAGAATTACAGCAGCATTTTCATCAAACTTGATATAAGAGCCGTCAGGGCGGCGGTAGGGTTGGGCAGTGCGGATAATCACTGCCTTGACCACGTCTCCCTTCTTGGCGGAACCGCCCGGATTCGCTTTCTTTACTGAAGCCACGATAACATCACCCACCCTGGCATATCGCTTGCGCGTGCCACCGGGGATATTGATGCACATGATTTCCCGGGCGCCAGTATTGTCAGCTATCTTGAGTCTGCTGTTGGTCTGAATCATCACCTTTTCCTAGTTCGACATCAATTTCTTTCGGCTGTATCTCCGCTACCTCTCCTTTGGTTAAAATCTCGGCAACTCGCCACCGCTTATCTTTGGAGAGAGGACGGGTTTCAGTAATTCTAACAGTGTCACCTGAACGACACTCATTTTTAGCATCGTGCGCTTTATATTTGACCACTCTTTTGATGGTCTTCTTATATAACGGGTGGGTGCGGAAGTCCTCGACAGATACCACCACGGTTTTATCCATTTTGTCA
>CAYOKF010000247.1:0-2676 GCA_964404475.1 uncultured Dehalococcoidaceae bacterium
ATCATGAGAATATAAAGATAGGCATAAAAGATTATAAAGAATTCGTGAAGATTTGGGGTATCTTCCCAGGGTTGTCCCGGTAATGAAGGAACAGGTTCAAGATTACCGGTAATCTGTGGGCAACCGGAAGCAGTTATGTTATACTGGGTGATAGGGATAAAGCTCCGGCAAATTCACCGGAGTATAGTTATAGTGTGGGTGGGGGGGGTCTTTTTACTGCTATCTTATGGATATTAGACGCGTAGTACTGGAAGTAGACAGCATACCCATTTCCGGGCAGCTGTACTTGCCCGGTGAGCCAGGTACTTATCCCGCTGTTTGCGTCTGTCATGGTATCCCCTCTGGCAAGCCCGGTGACCCGGATGATGGCGGCTATCCGGAGCTGGCCGGAAAGATTTGCCGGGAGGGTTTTATGGTGTTTATTTTTAACTTCAGGGGAGCCGGGGAAAGTGGCGGTAACCTTGACCTCCCCGGCTGGGTCAGGGACCTTGAAGGAGCCATTGACTATCTATATGGTTTGCCGGAACTGGACAAGCCTCACCTGTCACTGCTGGGCTTCAGCGGTGGCGCTGCTGTCTCTATATATGTCACGGCTCAAGATAAACGGGTATCCTGTTTGGCTACCTGTGCCGCACCGGCGGAATTTAATTCTCTTATCGGCAAAGGCACCCCGCAGTCGATGGTTGATTACTTTCGTGATATCGGGACAATACGTGACGCCGGTTTTCCTCAATCAGCTGAGGAATGGATGGCGGGTTTCTACCAGATAAACCCGGTTGCGCGCGTGGCTGAGATTGCGCCGCGGCCTCTGTTACTGGTGCATGGTAAACAGGATGAGACAATACCTGTGGAACATGCCTACCGCCTCTACGATAGCGCTAAAGAACCCAGGGAAATAGTCATCATTGAGGGAGCCGGGCATCACCTGAGACCGCACGATCAGGCGGTGGCGGTTGTGCTGGAATGGCTGAAACGTCGCTGTTGGGATTAGCCATCAGGTAGCGGATAGTTTGACCCGCATGCGGTAAAGGCTTATAATTAAAGTGTAGCCTGGTCAGGACTAAGCAAGAGGCAGGTGGATTTGCACGAGTCTTGCGCTGTTTTCGGTGTTTATTCTCATCATGAGGATGTAGCTAGGCTTACCTTTTTTGGTTTGTTTGCTCTCCAGCACCGCGGCCAGGAGAGTTCCGGAATTGCCACTGCTGATGGCAAGAGAATCAGGGTTTACACCGGGATGGGCCGCGTTTCCAGCGTGTTCAGTGAGGACTCATTGAGTACTCTTTACGGGCATATCGCCATCGGCCACAACCGTTATTCGACGGCGGGTTCAAGCCGGATAGGTAATGCCCAACCGATTGTCACCGGCAGCGGAGCCAATAGTATTGCCATTGCTCATAACGGTAATATCATCAACGCCGGCTATCTTCATGAAGAGCTCGTCGGACAGGGTTACGCCTTTAAAACCGCCACGGATACCGAGGTCATTGCTAACCTCGCTCTTTCATCTACGGAAGGTAACTGGGTTGATCGGTTAAGGTACGCTATGCGGCGGCTACAGGGTGCCTATTCTCTGGTGATGACCACCGTGGACAACATGTACGCCGTCCGGGACCCTTTTGGCGTACGTCCTCTTTGCCTGGGTAAACTTGATGGGGGCTGGGTTGTTGCTTCGGAGACCTGCGCCCTTGACCATATTGGCGCTGAATTCATCAGGGAGGTTGAGCCTGGTGAGATAGTTTCCATTAATCACAACGGGATTGAAAGCTATCCGGGGGATACGGCTAAGAAGGGGATGTGTATCTTTGAATATATATATTTTGCCCGTCCGGACAGTGTCATTAACGGGCGGCTGGTTCACCTGGCGCGGCAGGCGATGGGAGCCAGGCTGGCCCAGGAACATCCGGTGGAAGCGGACCTGGTCATGGGGGTGCCTGATTCCGCGATTGCCGCCGGTATCGGTTACAGCCGTGAATCCGGTATTCCGATAGCAGAGGGGTTGATTAAAAACCGCTATGTGGGGCGTACCTTTATTGAGCCTGACCAGCGTCTCCGGGACCTTGGTGTCAAGCTGAAATTCAATCCTTTGCCTCAGATGCTGGATGGCAAGCGACTGGTGGTGGTTGATGACAGTATTGTGCGGGGGACGACTACCCCCAGCGTTGTGAAGATGCTGAAGAGGGCCGGAGCTAGAGAAGTGCATATGCGCATCTGTGCGCCACCCATTCGTTATCCCTGTTACTTTGGTGTGGATATGGCTACCCGCCGTGAGCTAATCGCGGCTCAGAAAAGCATACCTGAAATCAGGGATTTCATTGGTGCTGATTCACTGGGCTTCATGAGTATTGAAGGGCTGGTCCAGTCGGTGGCTTTACCTAAAGAAACCTTCTGTATGGCTTGCTTTACCGGGGATTACCCGATACCGGTTCAGCTGGAGATGGATAAACTGGCACTGGAGGCTTTATTGACTTCACGTGAAACCTGAAAACGGCAAGTAACCGGCTGAAGAATACGGCGCAACTGGCAACTTCGGGAGATTATATGGCGGTGTTCCCGAAGTTTTTTATTTGGTTATGTCCGGTTTACGTTGATGGGTAACAGTGAGGGATGGCCTTCACATAAATAGGTGACATAGCTTTGTTGGGGGGTTGACAAAATAATCCTGATGGTGTAATTTAA
>CAYOKF010000248.1:0-2676 GCA_964404475.1 uncultured Dehalococcoidaceae bacterium
CTGGGTGCGAGCGTTCGAGTCGCTCCAGGGGTGTTTTATATAATTAGGACGGTGATTATGACAGTTATGACCAAGATGCTCGAAATCAGGTGGCATGGACGTGGTGGGCAGGGTTCAGTAACCTCTGCCGAGCTACTGGCACAGGCGGCTATTGGCGAAGGAAAATATGCTCAGGCATTCCCCAGCTTTGGCCCAGAGCGGAGAGGTGCTCCTGTTCAGGCTTTTGACAGGGTAAATCCCGATGCTCCGGTGAGAAGACGGGCGGAGATAATTCATCCCGACGTGGTGGTAGTGCTTGACCCGGGATTACTGTCCATCGTCAATGTTGCTTCAGGGCTGAAAGATAACGGGATAATCGTCATCAATACCAAGAAAACGGCAGAGCAAATCAGGACAGAGTTCGGGCTAAAAGGAAGACTGGCGACGGTTGATGCCACAAAGATTGCTCGCGAGGAGTTGGGTGTGCCCATAGTCAATACCACCATGCTCGGCGCGCTGATTCGAGCTACCGGCATTGTCGAGGCGGAATCGGTTACGGAACCATTGCAGCACCGTTTTGGCAGACTCGCCGAGCGCAACATAAATGCCATGAAAAGGGCATATGAAGAAACTGCGGTAGAGGAGCAATAAATGGCCAAGACAGAGGGTGAACTGACCTGGCAGGATATTGAGACCGGTGGCATAGTTACTGAGCCGGGGAATGCCAGCCAGTACCAAACCGGCGCCTGGCGTTCGCAGCGGCCAACTTATGACTTCAGCAAGTGCATTAAATGCGGCATCTGCCAGCTTTTTTGTCCGGAAGGTTGCATAGAGCAAAACGAGGACGGTTACTTTGAGGCTAACCTGTATTACTGTAAGGGTTGCGGCATCTGTGCCCGTGAGTGCTGGCCAAGAGTGATAACCATGGTGGAGGAGGAAGAATAATGGCGATAAGAAAAGGCATTGAGGTTTCAATAGGTCTCGGAGATGCAGTCAAGCTTTGTGATGCTGATGTCGTTGCCGCTTACCCCATCACTCCGCAGACTCACATCGTAGAGCACCTGGCGGAGCTGGTCGCTGATGGTGAACTGGACGCAGAGTTTATCCCGGTGGAATCAGAGCACTCGGCCATGAGTGCCTGTCTTGGCTCTGCTGCCGCCGGCGCCCGAACCTTTACTGCCACTGCCGGTCAGGGGCTGGAGCTGATGCATGAAGTACTCTACGTGGCTTCATCAATGCGTTTGCCGATAGTAATGGCGGTGGCTAACCGGGCTCTTTCCGCCCCGTTGAGCGTCTGGGGAGACCATTCTGATATGATGGCGGTGCGGGATACCGGCTGGATACAGATAGTTACTGAGAATGGGCAAGAAGCTATTGACAATACTATCTGTGCCTTCCGCATCGGGGAGGACAAGCGAGTGTTACTGCCGGTGATGGTACATTTAGATGGTTTCCACCTGACCCACGTAATTGAGCCGATGCTTTTCCCTGAGCAGAGCGAAGTTGACGGATTTTTACCGCCCAATCAATATCCATTGCCCCTGGACCCGGACAAGCCGGTAGCCATGGGGGATTTCGGCCCCCCGATTGTCTACTCGGAAGCTAAATTGGCGCAGGAGAGGATTTTACGAGCGGCCAAGCCGGTGATTCTGGAGTGCTGGCAGGAGTTTGGCAAAGCCTTCGGGCGTCATTATTTACCTGTGGAACATTACCACAGTGAGGGAGCCAGGGTACTGCTGTTAACCATGGGAAGCTTCAGCGAAACGGCAATGGTTACCGTGGATAAGATGAGAGGGGAGGGCAGGGATGTAGGGTTGATAAGGCTGCGCCTCTGGAGGCCTTTCCCCTTTGCGGAACTGCGACAGGCGGTCAAAGATGCTGACGTTCTTATTGTTCTGGACAGGGCTATTTCTTTCGGTGGGCCCGGTGGGGCTGTTGGCTCGGAAATCAAGGCTGCTCTCTATAATGAATCTAAAAAACCGAAGATAGTCAGCTTTATCGGGGGGCTGGGTGGCCGGGATATTACGGCGGAAGGCTTTGAAGAGATAATTAAGCGAGGTATGGAGATAGCTGAAAAAGGAAGTGAGAACGAATATGAGATATTCGGGGTGAGGGGAGAATAATGGAAAAGTATACGGTTTACGTTCCCCGCTTGCTCAGGAAAAAGGATAATTTTGCCCCGGGTCACCGCGCCTGTATTGGCTGTGGCGAAGCCCTGGCGGTGAGATTAGCCTGTAAAGCTTTGGGAGATAATACCATCATCGTTAATGCTACCGGTTGTATGGAGATTGTGGCTTCACAAATTCCTTATACCTCATGGCGCCTGCCCTGGATTCATACCCTCTTTGAGAATACGGCTGCTGTTGCCTCTGGTATCGAGTCCGGTATCAGAGCCATGAAAAGAAAGGGTAGGGGTCCCAGAGCCGACGCCAAAGTAGTTTGTGTGGCTGGTGACGGTGGTACCAGTGATATCGGTTTACAGGCACTGTCCGGAGCACTGGAGAGAGGGCATGACTTTCTCTATCTCTGTTTCGATAATGAAGCCTATATGAACACCGGCATTCAGAGGTCGTCAGCAACACCCTTTGGCGCTTCAACGACCACCTCGCCGGCAGGTAAAGCCAGTATCGGTCAGTTTAGCTGGAAGAAGAACATGCCCGCCATTGCCGCGGCTCATAATATACCCTATATGGCTAC
>CAYOKF010000249.1:0-2668 GCA_964404475.1 uncultured Dehalococcoidaceae bacterium
CTCTTATGCCTGCTACATAATTTATAAGGCTATATATTCAGTTGAGTCCATTATAATCTAATTTTTCCGGTTGTCAAGAAGCCGAGCTAACCCAACGTCTGGCTGCGCTTAACCCTTGCCCTATGTGTCAGCGGGAGAATAATCTTTCTTTGTCTGAGGGATACCAGGTCTAAGCGCGATATTCTTACAAACTATGTGGAAGCAATCCCTGGTTGTGTCCAGGTAGACCGGGTTATTGATGGTTTGCGGTTTTATCGGATAAGGAACTTTGAAATGCTTGTGGTATGACATATAAGTAAAGGTTTCCTGTAGAGCACACCGCAGTATCAGCTGCCTGCCATGTTTCTATCGGGTAATCATGGCTAACTACGCGGGTTGCAAACCTGGCTTCATTTTCGAGTTTGGGCCTCAGAATCTCGTTAGCCGTTGGGAAAAGGTATAGTGTAATAACCGAAGCTTCGGAGAGGTCAGCATTAAGCAGGTCGTCTCTAATTAGTGTGATTCGGTTCTGCAGGTTTTGATTCTGGATCTCTTTCATGGCACCTTCGTACAAATCTTGCCTGATCTCATATCCGATGGCCTTCCGGGCTCCAAACTTTTTAACTGCCATGATAAGTATACGCGCATCGCCACAGCCTAAATCATAGACTATGTCTTTTGAGCCAACTCGGGCTAACTTTAACATCCCCCTCACTATTTTGGATGGACTAGGGTCCCAGCGGGCGAGTGAGGCAGATTGTTCTTTATGGTCTATCCTTGCTTGTATATTCCTACCCCTCCTTGGCATATTCCGGTTTCAACCCCGGAATCTTCCTTATCTCAAGCACTGGCTTGCCGTCCTCAATTCGCTGAAAAGTGAGCATATTATCCCTGGAAGGGTCTTCCGCCGGGTGATCAAGCCGGATGTGGCAGCCTCGTGTCTCTCTCCGGTCCAGACAGGCCTGAATATGCACATCAGCCAGGTCCAGTATGTTACGGACTTCCAGGCACCTCATCAGATGGTGGGGGTTTTGTGCCATTAGCCTGGGCAGGAACACTCTTCTCAGTGAACCGAGCCGTCTCAGTCCTTCCCGAAGTTTACCTTCAGACCGGAACATGCCGACATACCGCTCACAAATGTAGCGAATGGCACACTCCAGCTCTACTGGCTCGGTGCCATCTTTTACTGACATCGGTGCCAGCGCCGTCTGCTTCTGGTTTTCCACCTGAGCTTCATCCACCGCCGGATCTGCCACACCACTGACGAAGTTGCTTATGCTGTCACCAATAAGTAATCCACTAACAGCGGCGCCGTGGCAACCGCCCAAGGCAGCGCCAACAGTCCCTACAGCATAAAGGCCTTTTAGTGTTGAAGCTTTGAAGTCTTCGTCTATAAACACGCCGGGAATTAGATCAAACTGGTGCGGCGCATTGGGCATTGAGTGATACCAGTGGGTCCTGGGGTTAAAACCCCTGTCCTCGGCTACCTTAAATGAAACCATCCTCTCATCCGCATAGGCTATCTCCATCCTTTTGTGGTAGTCGTCGGGCAGGTGTTCGAGACTGAGGTAAATCGGGTCCAGCCCTTCTTGTTCCAGTTCAGCGGTCTTTTGTGGTCCTCCAGTGATGACCTCATCCCCCGTCCAGGTGAGAGTCTTGCAGGGAATCCCGTCACCGACCATGAAGTTACCCATTGAAATAGTTTTATCATCACGTATTCGGTGTCCCCACCCCGCTATTTCCATGTTGACCAACTCCGCGCCACCTCTATAGGCTGCAGCAAAGCCGTCCCCGGCGCACGTCGCTGGGCACCAGTGATAGTTGAACTTGTACTTCCAGAAGAGGGGGGTCTCAGGGTTATAGCAACGGGCGAAATTACCGGTGGCCATTATGACTGCCTTCGCCTTAATTACGATGAAATCACCGGTACGGGTGTTTACCGCGGTAGCACCCGTGACGGCGCCATTATTGGTGAGCAAGTCAACGATCATTGTCCGGTTAATGACATTCACACCCCGCTCCTTCATCGCTGCTGTCAGCTCCGGCTTAACGTTCTGCCAGTGCACCCGAAGTCCATTCTTTATTCCCCTGACCAGATGGGGCGCCCAGTAGTATTCGCCATCATCCCACTTCATGGTGGCGCCCAGCTTCTCCAGTTCTTCCAAGGCCCAGAAATGATTGTCAAAGATCCTGTAGGAAATATTTGGGTCCACCCATAGCCCCGTACCCCCGGCATTAGCCATGCCCATCTCATCCCATTGTTTTTCCAGTGCCAGTACGGTAAGGCCACCGCGTGGGAAGCTCCCGTAGTGGTCAATGCCCTGTCCAGCGCTACCGCTCCGGTCAGTCTTGGACTTCTCAATCAGTGTCACCTTCAGACCATGTTCGGCAGCCTTCGCCGCAGCCGGGCAGCCAGCGATTCCGCCGCCAACTACCAGCACATCAGTCTCCACAACCTTGTCCGCAATCTGTTCCAAAGACAATAAGATCCTCCTTTTTAAAACATAGTTTTCAAGGTCATAATAGCAACAATCAACGCCAATTTAAGTGGCTACATTGTACCTGGATTATAACCTCAAAATATTCAACAACCAGAGTAATCGTTCTGTGCCAGGTTATGACATGTCGGGTGATTTAATTTAGGTTTTATTATAGTACTTCTGGTGTGATTGTCAATGCTTGCTATTTA
>CAYOKF010000250.1:0-2642 GCA_964404475.1 uncultured Dehalococcoidaceae bacterium
AGTTGATAAACCGGGTCATGTTACTTTGCTTGACAGTTTCCTCTGAAGGTTTCCACAATAATTTACTCATAGAATTACATTCCCTTTCTGTGCTATAACGTCTAGCATGATTTTCTCTAACTGTTTCGCGTGTTCCTGGTAACGTGGTGTGATGTAACTTTGCCTCAGCTGCCCACCGGCGGGCGGGTATTGGGCGGTGGCGGGTTTTTCATCCCGATGCGGAAGTATTCGCCGGTTTCCTTGCGCTTCCAGCCGACTCTCTGATTTAGCGGGTGCTCCATCCTGAGGGCTCCCGGCACCGGGCAGGATTCCACGCAGCAGCCGCCAAACCAGCATTCATCGGGATAGAGGACTATCGGCGGTTTGCCCTTTTCAAAATTGGGCATGAGCACATCCGTCCGGCACACCTCCACACAGCTGTTACAGCCTGTGCATAGTTCAGGGTCAATTACTACGGGCAGGCACGGTGTCATCGGATTAGGCACCAGATAAGCTTGATTTTCTGTTACCATAATCAATAACCTCCTCGGTAGTCAAAACAGAGGTCACCTTTTTTATAGACCGCTGTGCTGGCGATAATTCTCTTCATAATCGGGTGTATAGGGCGGGCGAAGCCAGAAATCAAGTGGCAATTCACCTGTTTTGACCTTGTTGTCTTCCAGCTTGATAGTGACGAATTTATCCCATTCCGGCGGGTCTATGTCAGTATAGTCAACTCGCCAGAAATCGAGAAAGGCACTGCTTGCTTTCCGGGCGAGTGAAGCCTGCATGATGATTTCACATACCGTAAGCCGTGTCATGGTTTCCAGGAAGCGCCACAATTCATGCGGGTTGCGTACATACACTCTTGCTGATTCGCTTTCCCGTATGCTGTTCAACCACCACAGGCCGGTTTCAAGGACTTCCTTGTTCTTGTATTTGCCGCAGTAGTCCTGCATGATGCGGCATATCCCGGCGTGAAGTTCCTTCCAGCCAATATCACCCTTCCTCCCCACCGGGGCGTAGACACGGGCCTTTTCATCATCTACCTGCTTGCGGTCAACGACGGGTTCCTCCGCTTCCTTGGAGTAAGCAGCGGCTTTTCTGCCGGCGTACCTGCCGGTAGCAGATGATGGCGGATGGCCACCGCCACCTGCGGTCTGGGCACCGGCTGCATAGAGGCCTTCCAGAGTGGTCCTCATATCCCAGTCGACCAACAGGCCGCCGCCGGCCATGAATGCCGTTGCCCGCCACTGTGGAGATGAAGTCTTCATGTCCCACGGGGGTACCCCGATAGTCAGGTGAGGCGGTAGAACATTTTGCTGGAGCATATCCTTGTCCGGGTCAAAACCGGCTTGAGTGTACATATTGTATATTATCCGGGTTTTCCCTTCATTGCCTACCATTAGTCCAAAGATTGCCTTTCTCTCATACTCCGGCATGCTGGGCAAATCGGCAAAGAAGGGCTGCTTGTATTCACCCTTTAAAATGCGCTCAGGCAAGTCGTCGATGATATGGGCTGCCTGTGGCCCCTGCCCTCCGTGTTTGATTCGTTCCTCATAGGTCTTAAGAATATTGCCCTGGCCATCTACCCAGGGGATTTCTTTACCGTTGGCGTCAACCATGGTGCATGGGTACCAGGTGTTACCGCAATTTCCGGTGCCGTAAGACGGGTAGCGGAAAGGCCCGGCTGATTCCGTGCTATGTTCCATTTTGGTAAGCTCGGCTCCGGCCAGCCAGCCCATGGCATCGCCATCGCCGGCCAGGTTGGGGTCATCATGCTCAGCGTTAGACCCCACCAGTTCTGTATTGAATACCCAGATGCGCAGGGGCTGGGCGGTGGCGAGAATAGTAGCTTTTGCTCTAAAAACGTAGAACTCACCAGTCCTTACATTGACGCCGGTAGCTCCGATAATCCTGCCGCCCTGCTTGCCGCCTTCATTAAGCAAGCTGGTAGCCATAATATGTTCGTATAATTCCACCCCTAGCCGTTTGAGCTCATTGTACAGAAACAGCTTGACATCGGCTCCCCAGACGCGGAGAACCTCCCACGATTTGTAATCATAAGCGGATAGTAGCTTGGTCTTTTCATCGCGGAACGGGGCGCCGGTGAAATCATCATCTGTATCCCTGATTTTCATCCCCATCTGCTCTAGGTCCAGAAGGGCGTCCCAGCTTTCTTTTGATGCGACATAGTGCAGGTGCCCCATGGCATATTTCCCGTGAAAGGGCGAATGTGCTCCCGGCTGCGGTTGCATGGCCTGTTCGGGGGTAATTTGGGAACAGGGATTAGTAAGGGCACCCCCCCAGTGGTCAACACCGGCGCCTCCGGAGCCGCTTCTCTGTACTGATGCCTTGTCCACTACCGCTACCTTCACTCCTTTTTTGGCGGCGCTGATAGCGGCATGACACCCGGCAATGCCGCCACCGATAATAAGGACATCGGTCTTAACATCTGTTTCCACCCTGTATTTCACCGGGTAGGGCCACTTCATAATTTGATTTCCTGTTGGCTCATGGTAAAAGCACATTAGTTAACCATTCGACATTTATTTAACTACTGGCAACGAGACTTCTCCAAGTGAATATTATCCATAATTTATATGTCTGTGTCAACGGCCACGATAAACTGTTAATAATTCAAAAAGGTTGTTGACAAATTT
>CAYOKF010000251.1:0-2631 GCA_964404475.1 uncultured Dehalococcoidaceae bacterium
CGCCGGCTCACCGGCATCAGCTTCATCCTTGACGCTCTTTGCCTTCTCCACATTAGCGGTATATTTACAGCTATCACAGCAGATAACCTCATCTTCACCGCTATCGGCAACAAGCATAAACTCGTGAGAGTCCTTGCCGCCGATAGCGCCGCTATCGGCTTCAACCATAAGCGCCGGCAGACCACAGCGGGCATAGATGTTCTGATACGCCTGAAGCATCCGGTTATAGTTGAGGTCAAGCCCGGCTTCATTAACATCAAAACTGTACATGTCCTTCATGGTAAACTCGCGAACCCTGACCAGCCCACCCCTGGGGCGGGGCTCGTCACGAAACTTGGTCTGTATCTGGTAAAGCATTAACGGCAGGTCGCGGTAGCTCTGCACATTCCGGCCGACCAGCTTGGTAACAACCTCTTCATGGGTTGGCCCCAGGGCCAGCTTGCGGTCCCTGCGGTCGGAAAGCACGAAGAGCCCCTTGCCAAAAGCCTTGTCGCGCCCGCTTTCCTGCCACAGTTCCAGCGGCTGGAGCACCGGCATGCACAGCTCCTGTCCACCGGCTTTTTCCATTTCATCGCGGATTATGCTCTCTATCTTCTTGAGCACCCGCCAGGCTAACGGCAGGTAAGAATAAACACCGGCGACGAGCTGGGTTATCATCCCGGCTCTCAGCAACAGCTTATGACTGATGGTATCTGCCTCGGCGGGTATTTCCCGCTGTGTCTTACCAAATAGCTCTGATATGCGCACTTTCTCTCTCCCCGGATTTATTTATCTGCCCCCCACCCGGTTATCCCGTCAGGCTGCTCATCGCCAAGCGTATGTTTTCCATGGCTGCTTCCTGCTCTCTCAGCAACTCGTCCAGCTGGTTAAGCCTGCCCTCTTTCTCCTTAGCCAAAGCCAGCTGAGCCTCGATATCCGCCTGAAGGCTCTCAGCCTCTGCGGAAGGCGGGCGGCCGGCGTATTTCTCATTGAACTCTGCGACCAGCCCCATGTAACTATCATACTCTTCAGAATATTCCTGCTCTGTTACCCTGAAAATATCTGTCATTCGGTCAATTATGTCAACCCTGACATTCCATTCCCTGCGCAGTTCTTCATACATCCTATATTCCTTCGGGCTTTCGAAAGTCCAACCTGAATAATACAGTGGATTCTCCCCTTCAGGAACAACATAGCCGCCTGTCGTTTCCAGCGCCAGATATTGCCCCGGTGAAACCTCGGCAAGCACCCAGGCATGATTAGCATCGGCGACATCCCCGACACCCGTCTCCACATCCCCTATCCGTATCACCGCATTAATCCCCTGCGCCTGAAGCATATTCCAGACATCCAGCGCCATATTGGAGCAAACGAAGAAATCGTCAACGCTGTAAACATGCGTCTCACTGTATTTTTTAACAATCTTCTCAGCAGTCTCCGCTGGCGTCGCCCCGGCAAGATCCGACTCCTCTCTAAGCAAGCCGGTCTCATTCTGTAAAGCAGCAATCTCTGTCCTGGCAGAAGCAATCTCCGTCCCGGCAGTGGCAATCTGCGCACGGACAGCTTCAAGCTCGGCACTGATACTGTTATTTTGCGCTTCCAGTTCGCGGTTTTCGCTCTGGAGCCCGGCAACCTGCGCCTGCGCATCATTGAGCCGGGTTTGGATTTGCTCGTATTGCCCCGCGGGAACACCGGATGAAGCACAACCCGAACAGATGCCCCCGAGCAATATCGCCAACAGCATAAATGCCACTATATATTTTTTCACCCAGCCCGCCCTTTCAAGCCCAATTAGTTGCCTCCAGAGTATTACCGCTTTCACAAATATATAAACTAAAACTGCTCCACTTCCCTCATCAGCGCCGCAAGCAAGTCCTTTTCCTCCACCACCTCAATTTTCTTACCCTTTTTAAACAGCACGCCCCTGCCCTTGCCGCAAGCGATGCCCACATCAGCGTCTTTTGCCTCACCGGGGCCGTTGACCACGCAGCCCATCACCGCCACCTTTATCGGCTTGTTAATCCTCTGCAACTGCTCTTCCACCTGCCCGGCTAATTGTACAACATCAACCTCGGTCCTGCCACAGGTGGGGCAGCTGACCAGCACCGGCCCGCGCTGGCGCAGGTCCAAGCTCTTTAAGATTTCATATCCAGCGACCACCTCTTCCCTCGGATGAGCAGTCAATGAAACGCGTATGGTATCTCCGATACCCATATAAAGCATGGCGCCGATGCCCACCGCACTGCGGATAATCCCCGTTCCGGGCGTGCCAGCTTCGGTAATGCCAACATGTAAAGGGTAAGGCATTTTTTCGGCAATACTCCGGTAGGCTTCAATTGTCGTTGGCACGTCAAATGCTTTTAATGATACCTTTATCAAATCGAAATCAAGGCTTTCCAGCAGCCTTATCTGCTCCAGAGCCGCCGCCACCATCTGCTGCGCCACGGTTAAGCCGGGGCGAACATTCTTAGGCATACTACCGGCATTCAGACCGATACGTATCGGCACACTTCTCTCTCTAGCCGACAGCACCACCGCCTTAACCTTCTCCGTTTCGATGATGTTGCCCGGATTCAAACGCAGCCCATCAACACCCGACTCCAGAGACATCAGGGCAAGGCGATAGTCAAAGTGAATATCGGCAACGACGGG
>CAYOKF010000252.1:0-2608 GCA_964404475.1 uncultured Dehalococcoidaceae bacterium
TGTCCCGAACGGGACGCCATTGTTTTCGAAGGAGAAAGGCACTCGTACGCACAGACCAGCGAACGGGTTAACCAATTAAGTAACGCTTTAGTCAAGCTTGGAGTGAAACCGGGTGACCGTATTGCCATGCTACAGGTGAACTGCCCTCAAATCATTGAGCTGTACTTCGCTGTCGCCCAGATTGGAGGCATTTTCGTACCCCTCAATTTCAGAGCCAAAAGCGATGAGCTAAGCTACATGCTCGGTAATGCTGAGGCTAAGTTCATCTTTGCCGGCCGGAGGTATCTGGCAATGATACGCGAGCTGTTACCTGATTTGCCTACCATTGAACAGTGTATTACTATCGATAGCAAAGAGCCAGATTTGCTGTTTTACGATGACTTACTCGCCTCAGCAGACAATGACGAAGTTTTCACTGATATTGGCGATGAGGATATCACTATTCTGCTCTATACCGCCGGCACCACCGGGCGCCCCAAGGGCGTGCCAGTGAGACATGATGGCTTCGTCGGTTATGTCCTGGAAAACGTAGAACCGCCCAATCCTGATATGGCGGAAAGCAACCTGATTACCGTACCGTTTTACCACATCGCCGGCATTCAGGCATTGATGGCTTCAATATACGGCGGCAGGACACTGGTGCTGATGCGCCAGTTTGAGATTAAGGAATGGATGGAAACCGTACAGCAGGAGCGCACCAACCGCGCCATGCTGGTTCCTACCATGCTCAAAACCATCATCGATTATCCGGACTTCGGCAAGTATGACCTGAGCAGCCTGAAGGTAATCACTTACGGTGCGGCTTCAATGCCACTTGAGGTTATCAGCAAAGCCATCAAGATGATGCCCTGGGTGCAATTCATCAACGCCTTCGGTCAGACCGAGACCACTGCCACCGTAGCTGCCTTGGGCCCCGAGGATCACGTTATCGAAGGGACCGAAGAGGAAAAGGAGAGAAAGCTCAAGAGACTGGCTTCATCAATCGGCAAGCCGCTACCTGATGTCCAGGTAAAAATCATCGATGATGATGGTAACGAATTACCTCAGGGTGAAGTAGGGGTGATTACCGCCAAATCCCCCCGGATCATGAAAGGATACTGGGGTGATGATACCAAGACGGCACAGGCGTTTACCCCCGATGGCTGGCTCATCACCAACGATAAAGGCTGGGTGGATGAGGATGGCTATATCTTCCTCGCCGGGCGCGCCGATGATATGATTATACGAGGCGGCGAAAACATCTCACCGGAAGAAGTGGAGGACGTGCTGTATTCACATGCCAAAGTAGAAGAGGCAGCGGTCATCGGTGTGCCTGATGTAGAATGGGGCCAGCAGCCCCGGGCTATCGTGACCCTGAAGCAAGGGGAGACGGCTACTGAAGAAGAGATTATTGAGTACTGCGCTCCCAGGCTGGCGGGGTTCAAACGCCCCAGAACGGTTGTCTTCGTTGATAGCCTGCCCCGCAATCAATTGGGAAAAGTGCTGAGAAATAAACTCCGCGAGCAATACGGACAGCCCTGATTCTTATTATTGCCGGGGAATCAGACTCGCTTCCGCTTCCACCGCCCCAACCGGAAGTAGATTACAAAAGCAGCCGCGGAGACAAGCATGCCGGCGGCTATTCCCCACAACACCCCATGCACACCCAAATTGCTGAACCGGGGCAGCAGATACGCCATGGGTATTGTCACCAGCCACATTCGCAGTATGGTAATAATCATCGATGGCATAGTATCGCCAGCGCCAGCCAGAGATTGCGTAACTATTACCTCAAAGCCGATTGAAAAGAACCCAACTACCACTATTCTGAGAAAGACACTGGCTGTTTCCACCAGTTCCGGGTCAGGACTGAAGATACGAATTACACTCGCCGGCCAGAGCAGCATCGCCAGCGAAAAGGCGACTACAATGCTTTGAACGAAACCTGTCGCCAGCCAGGCACTCTTCTCCGCCCGTTCAGGTTGATGTGCCCCCAGGTTCTGCCCCACCAAAACCGCAGAACCCCTGCCAAATCCCAATCCCGGTATTCTTATAAACATCTCTATCCTCTCCATTAAGGAAAAACCCGCCACGGCAAGGGTACCAAAGGGCGTTATAAACCATAGCAATAGAATGCGGGCAAACCTTTGCTGCGCCATCATCACCGCGGCGGGTATGCCAATCCTGACTATGCGCCATATCAGACCGAAATCAGGACGAAAGCCGCTCAGGGTAATCCGCAGCCGTGACCGCCCGGTAAAGACAACCCAAAGTGCAAACATTAATCCTAAAACCGCAGAAATTACATCGGCTATAGCCGCCCCGCTGACACCCCAACGGGGGAATATCCACCAGCCGAAGATCAGCAAGGGGCCAAGAAGCACATGGATAACCCGCATAAAGATACTGATCTTCATGGGGGTCAACGTATCCCCGGAGGCTTGCATAACGCCCTCAGGCACAATATATAATGATATAGTCAATATATTGAGAAACGCTATGCGCATATAGGCTGCACCTTCGGCGACAACAGCAGCCTTCACACCCAGCAGCCTCAATATTGGCCCGGCAAAGATGATACCTGCTGCCATCACAACTACGGCATAAGCACCACTGATAATGAAGGCTT
>CAYOKF010000253.1:0-2587 GCA_964404475.1 uncultured Dehalococcoidaceae bacterium
CAGTCATCATCGTCATGGTTGTAACCCTGTATCTACCACCCCAAAAGCTTTAGCGCTGCTATCCTTCCCTGACATATTCCAGCTTCAGTTCTGGCGCCTTCTTCATCTCAAGTGCCGATTTTCCGTCTTTGAGTCGGATTATGCATAATATAATCCAACGATGGGTCTGTCTCAGGATAATCAAGCCTGATGTGTTTACCCATTGTCTCCTTTTCTTCCCGGAGTAGCATTGATGTGCGCCTCGGCTAAATCCATAATGTTACAGACTTACAGGCATTTCATCAGCCAATGAGGATTTCTTGTTATTAGCTTGACCGATAATAACCCTTGAAGGTGATACTGCTTACCAGCGATTGATTATAACATTTGCCATATCAGGGTTCAATCCTGCCTCTGCGTGGTTTAATATAAAGAGACTCCGGTTTGAACACTTTGTCATTAGCTCAGTTCGGTGTGCTTGACAAAAAAGTCTTAGTAACATAAAGTGAAGGTTGCCGTCTATAAATGGTAAAGATGCACCAAGAGGTTCAAAGAATGACCTGATTTCACTATCATAATCTAGCGGCGTATGAATTTGCCCACAGTTAAGACATCTCATCTCATTTATGCCGGCTAACACGTTCTTATAATTTAATTACAAAACAAAAAGAGAAAGGAAGTAAGAAGAAATGGCCACAAAGTTTTATGATCTATCCCAACCCTTCCGGCAGGGCATTCCACTATGGCCCTGGCCCACTATGACGGATATTAACATCCAGCGGGTGTCCTACCCGGAACGAGACAGGTTCCCCGGTGGCGTTAACAAACTCACCACGGTTATCACCACCAAATTTCACGCTTCCACCCATATGGATGCCCCGTCTCACGTATTAGACGGCGGTATGAATGTTGACCAGATTCCTCTGGAGAACTGCTACGGCACCGGCGTCATCGTGGACATGCGCCACAAGGGTAAATGGGACATAATAACCGCCGATGACCTGGAGAATGCCAAGCCAAAGATTGAAGAGGGTGATTTCGTCGTTGTCAACACCGGCTGGCATAAATATTTCCTTACCCAGCATTACGTATTTATGAACCACTTCCCCAGCTTTTACGAGTCAGCCGGAAAGTGGTTTGTGGAAAAGAAGGTTAAAGCCGTTGCCATAGACGGCGGGGCCATGGACAGTCCCCTGGCCCACCGCCCCCTGGACAAGTATGCGTCCTGGTTATACCAGGAATACATGGAGGAGACGGGGAAAGACGCCAACGAGGAATTCCCCATCTATGAACCGTGTCATCTGGCTCTGGCCAAGGCGGGTATACCGGGTATCGAGGTTTGCGGAGGCCAGATTGATGAGGTCACCGGAATGCGCTGCACCCTGGCCTGCTTCCCCGTCCGCTATGAAGGAGGCGAAGCATCCCTGGTCCGCCTGGTGGCTATTGTTGAAAAATAAATAAAGTGTGGAGATAAACTTATAATGAAACTGCCTGATGGTAAAGTAATTATCACGGTGGCGCAGACTGGTGCGCTGGTTACCAAAGCGCAGAACCCCAATCTCCCGGAGCAACCTGAGGAAATCGCGGCGTCTGCCTATGACTGCTATAACGAAGGAGCGGCTATCGTCCATATCCATGCGCGTGATAAAGACGGCAAGACCACGGGAAGCGCCGATGTCTTCAGGGATATACACGAGCGAATACGGAAGAGATGTGATGTCATTATCCAGGATTCCACCGGCGGTGGCGCCAATCTCACCGTAGAACAGAGAACGGAGTGCCTGGAAGCCAGGCCAGAGATGGCCTCACTGAACATGGGTACCATGATGCGCACCGTGGGTCAGTATGCCGGCACTCCTTTTGCCAACACCACCAGCGATATCGAAGCCTTCGTTACCCGCATGAAAGAGTTCGGGGTCAAGCCGGAGATGGAAGTATATAACCTCGCCATGTTCCGCGATGTTAACAATCTAATTAACAAGAACCTGGTGGAAAAGCCCTACTACGTGGATCTGATACTGGGCATGGCATATCAGGGGGCACTGGAGGCTAACCCCCTTTATCTCCCGGTGTATTTGCAGTTCCTCCCTGCCGATACCCTCTTTAATACCCTGGGTATAGGGGCAGCGCAAACCCCGGTCACCACCATGGGGATGATCCTTGGCGGGTGCGTGCGGGTGGGGATGGAGGATAATATCTATTACCGTAAGGGAGAACTGGCTAAAAGCAATGCCCAGCTAGTAGCGCGTATAGTCAGGATTGCCCGGGAGCTGGGCAAGGAACCAGCCACACCTGATGAGGCCAGGGAAATACTTGGACTCAAGCCACTGAAGAATTAAGCGTGGAGTGTGAGATTATGGACGATTTATTCCGTGTTGATGGTAAAGTAGCGGTAGTTATCGGAGGGGCCGGCGGCATCGGTGAAGCCGTAGCCGACGGACTGGCGCAGTATGGCGCGAAGGTAGTTGTCGCCAGCCGCAATTTATCCAGCCTGCAAGAGGTAGCCCGTCAGATTCAGACGAAGCATTCGACAGAGGCGGCGGCTTTTCAGGTTGATGTCACCGATGAAAAGAGTGTCACCCAGCTGGCGGAACAGGTCATGGCCAGG
>CAYOKF010000254.1:0-2577 GCA_964404475.1 uncultured Dehalococcoidaceae bacterium
CTGAGGTCTGGATTGACAGCTTGCACGTTAATGCTTACATGTGCCAGCAAGGATACCAGGATATTCCTGAGGAGCCCGAAATGGGAGCAGCCCAGGTGGCAATGTCGGGAGAAATTCTACCAAAGGAGTCTTGGTAAATGTGGCGTGGGGAAGCATGGCAGGCGGAGTTGCCATCGCCGATTGGGAGACGCCTGGTACTGCTGCTTTCTCGGAATGCTGCCTACAAGGTTCGCAACTCAGTAATAATAGTCTCCTTGCCGGTATCTACGGTATGAATTTCGAGCATATGCCGGAGCTACAATGGAAATGGGGCTACTACGCGGTGTTAGGGATAATGGCCATCGCCGTTGCGATGGTAATTTGGCGGTTCTGGGCTAGTGGCTGGATAGCTTGGGGAAGGCGGCAGGTCACACGTGCTATAAGCTTAACAGTAGATCCAAGAAGGCTGCTCGGATACGCTGGAGTTAAAGCGAAGCGATCACGATAGAACTGGTATCGAGATTACAGCTGTTTTGTCGTTGACATCCCCGGAAGTTAAATTTTAGAATGTTAAAAATGTAAATAACCGATTAAAATATTATCTTGTTCAGATGAAGAGTGAAGAGGTTTACCAGATGACCGATAAGAACAACTGGTATCAACTACCGGCATCAGAGGTAATAAAAACCCTGGCTACGGATAAAGCAGGGCTCGCCTCTGATGAAGCTAAGCTCAGGCTAAAGAAATACGGACACAATGAGCTGGAGTTCAAGAGACGCAGTTCTCTTGTCCGTCTCCTTCTCCAGTTTCACAGCCCCTTGATTTACATACTGCTCGCCTCCGCTGCTATCACCGCCTTTCTGGATATGTGGGTTGACGCCGGTGTTATTCTGGTGGTGGTTCTGATTAACACGATAATAGGCTTTATTCAGGAAGGCAGAGCCGAAGCTTCTATTGATAGTCTCAGGAAAATGCTGGTGCCGACCTGCACCGTAATCAGGGGCGGTGATACCAAGGATATTCCGGCGCGTGAACTGGTGCCGGGCGATGTTGTTATCCTGGAGGAAGGCGATCGCATTCCCGCCGACCTCCGTCTTTTTTTGGCTAAGAACCTCTATGCCGATGAGGCGGCACTGACAGGTGAGTCGGTGCCGGTACAGAAAGATACCGAGCCTATCTCCAAGCCTGACCTGCCGCCGGCAGACCAGCTCGGCATGGCTTTCAGTGGCACCTTCATCACGCGCGGCTCCGGACGAGGTGTCGTGGTGGGTACCGGGGTTGATACTGAAATCGGCAGGATTGCCAGTCTCATGAAAGAAACGGAGCGTGCTATGCCGGCTCCGCTTGTCAGAAAGGTAGCCCACTTCACCAAGGTATTGATTATCGCCGTGTTATGTCTGGCAGTTCTTAATCTCGTTCTGGGAGTTATATTGGGCTATGACCTTGTCTATTCTTTTCTGGCATCGGTTTCGCTGGCCGTAGCGGCAATACCGGAAGGGCTGCCGGCAATTCTTACGATAGCCCTGGCTTCCGGTGCCAGGGCCATGGCGCGCCGGCATGCGCTCATCAGAAGATTACCGGCTGTAGAAACACTGGGCAGCACCACCGTTATCTGTTCCGACAAGACCGGCACATTAACGAAGGGCGAGATGACGGTGTTACGGGTATATTGCGGCGACAAAGATTACTCGGTAACCGGGGCCGGATATGAACCTGATGGTGAATTCCAGATAAATGGGAAAACTATTGACCCGGGTCAAGATGACGTCCTGGCGCAAACATTGTTGGCAGGTTCCCTATGCAATAATGCTTCACTGGAAAAGTCTGAAGACGGATACAAGCTATCGGGTGACCCTACCGAAGGGGCACTCATAGTATCCGCGGTCAAGGCTGGCGTAGCCAGTGAACTGGAGAGGCTGGATGAGATACCCTTCGAGTCCGAGCACCAGTATATGGCCACGCTACACAAAAATAGTAAAGGTAATACTATCTATGTAAAAGGGTCGCCGGAACGGATACTGGCGATGTGTGAGAGCCGGCTGGTTGATAGCAAGGAAGTCCCCCTGGAGAGCGAAAAGATTGTTGATATAGCTGATGACATGGCTAAAAAGGCGTTGAGAGTGCTTGCCGTAGCCTATAAAGATGTCCCCGGCAGTAAAAAGTCGCTCGCGAATGAGGACATGAAGGACTTGGTGTTTCTGGGATTACAGGGCATGCTGGACCCGCCCAGAGATGAGGCGATAGACGCCGTAGCTAAGTGCAAGCGAGCTGGCATCAGGGTAGTGATGGCGACGGGTGACCATGCCCAGACAGCCAGAGCCATCGCGGAAAGGCTGGGACTGAAGGGAGATAATGTACTGACGGGCGAAGATCTGGCGAAGATGACCGACCAGGAACTGTCAAAGGTGATAGATAAGGTTTCTGTATATGCCAGAGTCGCCCCGGCGCATAAATTCAGAGTAGTCACTCATTTGCAGAAACGGGGCCATATTGTCGCTGTCACCGGAGATGGAGTCAACGATGCCCCGGCATTAAAGACTGCTGACCTTGGTGTAGCCATGGGCATTAAGGGCACCGAGGTTAGCAAAGAAGCCTCGG
>CAYOKF010000255.1:0-2566 GCA_964404475.1 uncultured Dehalococcoidaceae bacterium
TAATCTGTAAGCTTTGGTAAGTCCGACTGGACTTTTATAAACTCTGTAAACGTGTTCACGTCCATTAGAAGACCGATAGGTTTCGGTCTCTCCGGTAGGCATCCGCTTTGCCTCTCTTTCTACTTTTGACAGCCTACCAGATATATGTGCCACATCAGATATTATTGTCTCGACCCTCGTGGGCAATGAATTAAGAGCTTCAAGCTTCGTTCGAAGAGTGCTAATTTCAGACCGAAGCTTACCAAAATTGTTATCTGCCGAATCTCCAAAATCCTGAGCCATGGCCGTGGCTCCCCGAACCCCGTTGGTGTTCTGATCTAGGGCTAAATACATCTTCTCTTGTCTTTGCTCCAAATCCTTTACTCTACTAGCAAGATTCGCCGAGGTATTTATCATGGCTGTTTGTCCCGGGCTGAGTGCATCCTTGGCTTCCAATTGCCCTATCTTCTCAGTTAATTTATCCATCCGCCTAGAAATATTACCGATCTCATCGTTAAGCCAAGACTGCGTATCTTCTAACTTGTCGATTTGCTCCCCAATGGATGTGTCAGCTAGTGATGCGGTCTGCTCATGGTTTGATGGATAAATTGTATCATCTACTAATTTTCTGAGAAATTCTGCGGTAGTCATGCCACGCTCTCCGCTTACACGCTCTAGCTCTCCAGCTAGATCATCCGGCACACGAAAGCCTATTACTCTACTGCCCATGTTAACACCTCGCTAACTCTATGTTTACAGGTTTAATAAATTGTAATAGACCATAACATCTTTTAAGATGTTAACACTTTCTGTAAACATCTGTCAATCCCTTCATTTCCCTGGAAACCGGGCAGACATAACATGATTTGATTGGGTCACAGTGCTATAATAAACTCAACTAACAGCCAAGGGGTAATTATGAATAGAAACTCTAGACTTGAGCTGGGCACTCTGGAGAACTGGCTGTGGGAAGCGGCCTGCGTGATCCGGGGGCCAATAGATGCCCCAAAGTTCAAAGATTATATCCTGCCCCTAGTCTTTCTGAAACGCCTATCTGATGTCTTTGAAGATGAGCTTCAGCAGCTGGGCAGCACGGCCAAATATGTGGATACTGACCATAGTCTGGTGCGTTTCTATATACCAGGTAACGCCCGTTGGTCTAGTGTAGCTCGCCAGACCACAAATCTCGGAGAGTATCTGACTGATGCCGTGCGTGCGGTGGCCAGGGAAAATCCCAGACTGAGCGGGGTTATTGATGTCAGGGATTTCAACGAAACTGCTGCAGGCCAGCGTATCCTGAGCGATGACCGCCTCAGGGCACTGATCCAGAGGCTATCCCAATACAGACTGGGCCTTCAGGATGTTGAACCGGATATCCTTGGACGGGCTTATGAGTATCTGCTGCGGAAGTTTGCTGAGGGGCAAGGGCAGAGTGCCGGTGAATTCTACACTCCCCGTGAGGTGGCCATTCTTATGGCTCGTATCCTTGATCCGGACCCGGGCGATGAAATCTATGACCCCGCCTGCGGCTCTGGCGGCCTTCTGGTCAAGTCTTTCCTCCGTTTCAGGGAGAAATATGGTGAGGATACTCATCTGGCTCCTCTGCGATTCTACGGGCAGGAGATTAACGCTGCCACTTTCGCTATGGCACGGATGAACGCCTTTATCTATGACATGGAGGCGGAGATAGCCATCGGGGATACTATGAACCGTCCCGCCTTCACCTACCCGGACGGCTCACTGCGGCGTTTTCACAGAGTTACCGCAAATCCCATGTGGAATCAGAACTTCCCCATCACCACCTATGAGCATGATACCTACGGACGCTTCGGGCATGGCACCCCTCCGGCCAGCAGTGCCGACTGGGGTTGGGTGCAACACATGTTTGCCTCCCTGAATGACAGGGGCAAGATGGCAATGGTGATAGATACCGGGGCTGCCTCACGTGGCAGTGGTAACCAGGGTTCCAACCGTGAGAGAGACATCCGCAAGGTCTTTGTGGAGCGTGACTTTATCGAGGCCGTCCTACTGCTGCCGGAGAACCTGTTCTATAACACCACCGCCCCGGGCACTATCATGGTGCTGAATAAGGTCAAGCGGCACCCTGGCGAAGTCCTGCTGATTAATGCCTCTAACGAGTTCCTCAAGGGCCGGCCCAAGAACTATCTGGGTGAGGAGAATATCCAGCGGATTGCGGATGCATATCTGGGCTGGCAGGAAGTAGATGGCCTGAGCAAGATAATAAAGACGGATGGAGCCGCCCGCAATGACTATAACCTCAGCCCCTCCCGTTATGTGGCCAGCAACCACCAGGAGGAAGTCCTGCCGCTGGATGAGGCGGTAGTGCTGCTCTCCGAGGCTGAGGAGGAGCGGCAGGCTGTAGACAAAGAGCTTAATGAGATATTAGGCAAGCTGGGATTGGATATTAAAACAAATGAGCAACCGGAGTGAAGATATATTAGAAGGGTTCAAGGTGACTGAGCTTGGATCTCTGCCTGATGAGTGGGATGTTGTAACTTTGAAACAAATCGGGACATTACAGGACGGTGATTGGATTTTAAGACACGATTATTCTGAGGACGGCGTG
>CAYOKF010000256.1:0-2563 GCA_964404475.1 uncultured Dehalococcoidaceae bacterium
GGCCCCGGATTAATTCTTTATAGTTAGCGCCCTTTTCAATTATATCAATAAATCTATCGCCAATTCAGGAGGTGATGAGTCTCAAAGCAAGAAGTAAGGGGAATCAAGAAGTATGGAGAGTAATCATTGAGCAAATCATGAAATTATTTAGAAAGGAGCAAGCAATAGTGAAAAAGATTATACCGATTTTACTAGTCACTATCGTATTGGCGGCCTTAATTGCAGGAGGCTGCGCCGAACCGGCCCCCGCCCCTACTCCTACTCCTACCCCTGCTCCTACCCCCACCCCTACTCCAGAACCAGAACTACCACCACTAGAATCAGTACCAGAAAAACCCGCTCCATCTCCCGCGCCATCTCCAGGGGTGCAGCCCAAATTTGGCGGTATCCTTAAGATAGCCTGGCCGTCTACAGAAACCGGACTGTTCGGAGTCCCCTGGCTAATACGCGGTCAGTCACGGCACCCGGCTAATCTCGCCCTGGAGAGAGTGGTTCAGCGCAGCGAAACTGATCCCAGGGGTTATGAGGGAGTCCTGGCCAAAAGCTATGAGCTGGCACCGGACAAGTCATACTATGACTTTCACCTGCGTCAGGGTGTCAAGTTCCATGACGGGACTGACCTCAACGCCCAGGCGGTGAAGTGGAACTGGGACCATCTCCTGGCAATCAAAGACATCCGGGGACTCTTTGCCAAGGTGGATTCTTTTGAGGTCATCGATGACTACACCCTCCGCGCCAATCTCCTTGATTGGGATGCCCTCGTCCTGGATGACTTCCGGCATGAAGCGGCTTACATTATGTCACCAACAGCCTATGAGCAGCACGGCGAAGAGTGGTGCAAGACTCACCCGGTAGGCACCGGCCCGTTCACGCTCAAGGCATATGAGCCAATGCGGAGACATGCCTTCGAAAGGAATCCTGACTACTGGAACCAGCCCTATCCCTATCTTGACGGTATGGAATATATTGCCGTCCCGGACGCTATGACAAGGGTGCTAGCCTTCAAGGGGGAGGAGTTTGATGTCTTATTGGAAGTACCCATGAATCTGGCCAGGGACTTGAAGGATGAAGGGTACAAGCAACAAGTGTACGCGCCCGGCGGTACTTATTCTATCGAGTTCGGTAATATGATAGAGCCTGAGTCTCCCTTCTACGATGTAAGGGTGCGGGAGGCGCTGGAATATGCCCTTGACAAGGAGAAGATAGCCTTGTCAACCGGGCTCGGCTTCTCCAGACCCATGTATGAAATCCTGAGAGGCGCCAATGATATCGCTGATACGGGGGCCACGCCGCGCAAGTATGACCCCGACAAGGCAAGGCAACTGCTGGCCGAGGCCGGTTATGCGGATGGTTTCAAGGTCTCCTTCAAATGCCTTGACAAGTTCTACGGAGACCACTTCGTCGCAGCTCAGGCGTATCTCGGCGAAGTAGGGATAGAGATGGACATCGATGTTCTGGCTGGTCCCGCCCACACGGAGATAAGGTTTGCACTGGGCGATCCATATCAACTGCGGTCAGACCGCACCCGCGGCCAGCCAAGCATTATCGGCGTACTTTACTATGGCACTAGTGACTTCGCCAGCTCGTCCATCAATTATCCGGGAGCCTCAAGACCTGCGGGATATGACGACCTTCTCGACCAGGCAAAGAAGGAGTTGGATCCCGTCAAACAAGCAGAACTGATAGGGCAAATGGAGAAACTGATGTACGACCATGTCTTCCTGGTGCCCATTCTAAATGTCCCTGACCTCGAATTCGTAACCGAAGACCTGCTATTTGACCCCAGTGTCAGGGAAAACGCTTGGTGGCAGCGTGGTGACCGGCAGATACACTGGGAGATAATGTGGCTAGACAGGTAATGTAGGCGGATAGCTACCGATAAGATGCGTGGCAGGCCCTAGGGCCTGCCACGCATCCTCTTTTGTAACCACCAATTATCACTATTCGGCTATCAACACCCCATAAAAGGCACTACACCCTTTTCCGCTTTCATCTGCCCAGGCAGAAATATCCCATATAAGCAGGCCCCGGCAACCATGCCCAACACTATCGCCCACCACACTCCTGAACACCGGAGAAGGATTGTGACCATTGTGCCAGAGCCAATGATGGTACCAAGCTGGTGCCGCTACTTGCAACAGTGCCAAAATTCGGGTAGAATAACCCCACGTGTAGTTCAGGCGAGGAAAAATCTCGAAGAAAATATACATGGAGGTTAAATATGGCAAAAGATACAGCAGACAATCACTATGAGGAGAAGTTTGAGTTCCCCCTGTGGAAGCTCATCAAGCAGCGCGCCGAGGAAAAGGACATCAGTTATGTCCAGGCTTCCGGCGAGGTGCTTCCCGAGTACGAAAAGGGCATCAGGTACCGGGATGAGGCTTTTGAAAGCGCGGAAATAGGGAAACGGCAAAAGGAACTCGCCGAGCTAGCCGAACGCGAACGGAAAGCAGCAGGATAAGGAGACTAGAATGGCTTTAGAACGGATTGCAGACAGGATTGTTGAGACAGATGTTCTGATAGACGGGGGAGGAATCGCCGGCTGCGCGGCAGCGGCCAAGGC
>CAYOKF010000257.1:0-2551 GCA_964404475.1 uncultured Dehalococcoidaceae bacterium
CCCATGGGGCGATAGACTCAGAGCTAACATTAATCGGTCTTCTGATGGCGGTTGCCAATATCTTTGCAGCATCACCACTCCGAGAAATAGGCTCCCAACCATCAGCAGTGATTAGATGAGGTAAAAACATTTGTTGGGAGTGACGAGCCGACACTTTTAACGGCTGGACGTAAGTATTACCACCGACATGGTAAACATCTATTAGTACCTGAGTAGTATCACGTATGCGGGCTATGGCATTGTGCCCATGCTGTCCACGCCTAAGAGCAAAGTATGCCACGGCATCTACTTTAAAAAGGTAAGGACAGGTTATCTGAAAGAAGTTAGCCAACAGTTCATCAGTAGCCCACTCATCCACTAATTCAGAAAGGTTATCAAAGATGTAAAAAGCCTTTCCTCCGCGTTCCTCAATTATTCGATGCACCTCACCGGTGAAATAGTCGAACCCAGGTGCAGCGTTAACTTTCATAATAGTCAAACCTGGTTGTGGCTCAAGAATTGCGGTATGGGAAGCGAAGCGTAAGTAAATGCAGTCAAAGCCATCTTTAATCGCTTGCTCGGCAAACGGCTTCGCAAAGTAGGGATAGTCTTCAAGACGGTCAACCTGCCAGACCACATTGTCCCCAAAACGCAACCCTTGTAGAAGTTGATCAAGTGGGGGTAGACCACTTTGTATTTTTTCGGCAATTATGCCTTGAGTGTCCATTTCTACGGCACCTGACACTTATTATATGGGACAGGGATAACGGTAACCATATGCCGTATATTATCATAATTTTTTTTGTTTGTCAATACCATAGAGAATATTTTTGTTTATCACAAAAAGATTATTAAGATGTTTGAATAATAACCTCGGCTAAGTGCTCGATCATGTGTATTCTAAGACTACCGTCTGAGAGGCTTCTTTATTTTGTTTTTCTCATTCATTTCCCCAGCCCACCAGGAGGGCTGTCGATATAGCTCTTTCTTCTCGTTTCACCTTATGACTTTTTGTTGGACAATGAGACTTGAAACACGCACTTTCACAACTTAGTAACGAAGCTCTGACCTGAACGCTTGCCTTCTGGAAAGGGGGACGCGTGGTAACTGCTTTAGGCTGCCCCGAGGATGATGGCCCTCTATACTATGACAGGCTAGATGGCGAGTGGCTTATTTGGTATGAGGTCGCTCACCGCTTTAAGCGTAAAGTGCCCACACAGGATATTCGGGAACAACATCCGGAGACATATGTACTGGTTCTGACGACATATGACTCCGATGAATGGGTCTTCGATGCGATTCGTGCCGGCGCATCAGGCTACCTGCTCAAGGACGGGGACGGCATCATTGCCGCGATTGAAGGGACGATTGAAGGCAAAACGCATATCGACACCGCTATTACTGATAAGCTGCTCTCCCTTGCCAGACAACAGGTTAAGCCTGATATGTCGATATTCCCTGATTTGACTGCACGGGAACTTATCGTTCTTAAGTACATGGCACGCGGTATGACAAATAGAGAAATCGCAAAGAGAATCCACCTGGCAGAGGGCACAGTACGCAGTAGCGAGAGTACCATCCTTCTTAAAATCGCGGTTGAGGATATCGACTACTCGAAAACGAAGGCCAGGTCACCGCAAACCAACGGCATCTGCGAGCGCTTCCATAAGACGATACAGGACGAGTTTTACGCCGTTGCTTTCAGGAAGAAGATATACCACAGCCTGGACGAAATACAGGAAGATGTAGATAAATGGATCGAGGAGTATAATATGGAGCGGACATACCCGGGGAAATACTGCTTTGGCAAGACACCATGGCAGACGTTTCCGGATAGCAAGAGATTGGCGGATAACAAGATGCCGGATAGGTTGCAACCGACAGAAAACGCTGTCAGAGAGGTCTCAACTGTCAGATGAAGGCCTGGCTACTACAAGGTAATACATGGATAGCCTGTTTTCATCAAGGAACCCCTCTGCTGAGCAACAGGCATTAATGGTATCTTTACCAGCCTGTCGTTCCTGTTCCTCCTTTGAACGGCCCTTTTATGTCTGAGGTTATCCAGCCGCCGTAGAAGTCTCCCTCTTGCGCCTGGACGCGTTCACCATCAACGTAGCAGGCATCGACACGTCCGGGATAGAATGCTAAGTGATCTTTGATGGATTCGTACCCTCTGGAAGGATTGTGGTAGCTCCAGGCAGCGTTCTCGGCAACCTTTTCGCCTACCCTCAGTGTATAGTAGGTTGCCAGACCCTTGAACTCGCAGTAACTCTGATGCTCTGCACGCGATAGGAACTGTTGTTGAACATCGCCGGGTGGTATATAGTAGACGGGAGGATGGCTCGTTTCAAGCACACGTAACGCTCGGTTCGTTTCGGCTATGGTGGTGTTACTGAATACCACACGTACCTGTCTCGAAGACTGCTCTACACGGGGTGGTCTCGGATAGTCCCAGACCGATTCTCTTCTCTGTTCCTTCGATGCGTGCATGACATTTACCTCCGAGAAGAAACTGGCGACATCGAGCGGTTCATTGTACTAAGGAAATCCCATTTACGCGCTATCCGCTATC
>CAYOKF010000258.1:0-2550 GCA_964404475.1 uncultured Dehalococcoidaceae bacterium
GCCCTGATTGTTGACTTTGAGGCTGACCGGATGGTAAACGTCACCGGAGCCGGTAAAATAATGGTGAAGCCGGTGGTAAACCTGAAGGTACGACCGGACAAGTCAGGCGGGCAGCAGCCGGGAACTGAGCCGGTATCGGTAGAGGTTCCCTGTGACGAATTCATGGCCACCGGCAACGTTACCGGCGAACTCGAGGTTAATGCCGGCGACCTGTTTACCGTAGCCCTGTGCTCAAACCCGACCACCGGCTTCCAGTGGTCGGAGACCGCACAGATTGGCGACGCCACCGTTGTTGAGCAGACAGGTCACCAGTTTGTGCCACCGGGGGAGCAGCCTATCGGCGCCGCCGGCCAGGAAATATGGACATTCCAGGCACTCCAGCCGGGCACCACTACCATCGCCATGGAGTACAGTCGACCCTGGGAAGAGGGCGAGACGGCAGAATGGACGTTCGGGCTTACCGTAACGGTGAAGTAGCCCGCCATCGATAAACCATCGAAGGGGCATAGAGTCCACGCTCTATGCCCCTCTTTTTAGTTAACTAACGTTGCGCCGGGGTAATATATTGGTGAAATATTATAATGTTTACTGTTCCCATTGTGATTTATACTATAATGTTGCAACTCAAATGACAGTAAGTTCAGTAAAATACTATGGAAATCAGGGAAATCAAAGAAGGTGAATTGAAAGAGCTTCTGGATCTCTATTCACATTTGCATTCTGCCGATGATCCGTTGCCAGAAAAAGAGTTTGTCAACGCCCTCTGGAAAGAGATACAAACCAATCCAGACCTGCTTTATTTCGGGCTATATGTTGATGGCCGGCTGGTCTCATCTTGTACGATCAGTATACTACCGAATCTGACTCGTGGTTGCCGACCTTACGGGGTTATCGAGAATGTAGTAACCCATAAGGATTTCCGAAGGAAGGGTTATGGGAGAGCCATTTTAAGGCATGCTCTGGATTATGCTTGGAGCAGAAACTGCTATAAGGTCATGTTGCAGACCGGCAGAAAAGACGAAGGAACATTCCGGTTCTACGAATCGGCTGGATTTGATAGGCAGGCCAAGCAAGCATTTCTGGCTAGACCACAGAAATCCTGACAATACGTTTTATGCCTCAGCCATATACCGTGTTCCGGCTAATTAACTTCACCTGATGTGGACCACGTTCATTGGATTTGCACGTGTTGGAACTTGGTTGGTTTCAAGTCTATAAGAATCTCGTTTTACCGGTAGCAGGAAATTCCATTGACAAAGACGGAGGCATTATAATTGGCTGAGCAACCAAATGCAAATAACCCCCTTTTTATCTATCGGTAGTATACCACTCCCGGATGATATCTTCCGCCGGCTTGTCCCGGTACTCACAACCCTTGTAGGCGCCAATGAAGTACCCGTCAACCTCCTCCCATGTTTTCTGGAAAAGCACCTGGTAATAGTCTGCCTGACCTTCACGGGAAACTACAAAGAAGTCGGCGGGCAAATCCGGGTTATTTCCGGACATATTCGCCGGGGCGATTGGCTCCCACCAGTAAAAGTCAGGGCCAGTGAAGGCGGCAATACCGAAATATAGGCACTTCTGCCCCGGGTAAGCGACTTCAATCGCGTCCAGACTTTCGTTGATTTTCTCTTCCGTCCGGTGGGGAATACTATCAATATCACTATCAGCGGTAATACCGCCAATGGCAACATAGTCATACCCGGTTATGTTGTAAGCGGGTAGTCCCTCAGCGCCGCCCTGTACCAGGAACGCCAGCTTGCCGTGGTAGACCGCTCTTAGTTCCGGCAGTATCTCCTGCGCCCATTCCGAGATGTCGTTATCATTCTGATAGGAGAGCAGTTGCGGTTCATTGACCGGGCAGAATATCTCAACCCCGTACTGCTCAGCGATGCCTGCCCACTTGAGCGCCAGCGGGGTCACTTTGTCCAGTAGCGGCTTCCCGCACGCTTCCGGGGAGAACGGGCTGATACCGAACTCGGGGTGTGCCGGATTCAACATCAGGCAAGTCCTGATGCCGTTTTTGTGGAATTCGTTTACCGCCTTTCTTATTTCCGCTTCATTCTCATCCTTGATAGCTTGACCGTCCCGGTGTATCCGGATGCCGATGGCTACCGTATTAACCCCGTCGGCTTTCAGTCTATCAATCTCATCCAGAGCGATTTCTACTTCCCGCAGAAACGGCAGCCACAGTCCCTTATACTTGGCAATGGCTGTTGGTGGTGGCCTGATGATGACAACTTCTTCCTCTTTGGCTGGTTGGTGGTTAACCGCTGCCTCTTCAGCCTCTTTCCCGGTTTCCGCAGGGGTCGCGTCCGGCGCTTGATGCTCTTCGATGCTCTCTACTCCGGGTTCGGCTGGTTCCTGAGGTTCCCGGACGGCGGCCGGTTGGTATTCCGCCGCTTCCTCGTCGGTTTGAGCACAAGCACCGAATGAAATGGAGCCAAGTAACAGCGTCGGGATAAGTAACCATACGGTTAGTTTTTTACTCATGGCAAACAACAGCGCCGGACCGCTGAGATTGATTGCAATTTAGCATCTCACGCGGTG
>CAYOKF010000259.1:0-2547 GCA_964404475.1 uncultured Dehalococcoidaceae bacterium
TGCCCATGACCCCCAGCTTGCCTGTGTCTATTACCGAGAGATGGTACACAACGGAAAAAATCACATGCAAGCCATGGGTGCTGTCATGAGTCACATGTCGACGAGGGTATTAGCGGTATTAAGAGAAGATAAGCCATATCAGATTCGAGATATTGACGGTACGCCGGTGAGCCACGAAGAAGCAAAGAAATTAGTCCTGGCGAAATACCAGGTGCCTGAAGAGATACGCAGAGAGAGGCGCCGCCGCCAGCCAATCGGGAACCCTGGGTTACGGAAGAAAATGGGGGAGATGTTAGTACCCAGAGTACGCGAGGCAGCTGCCGCTCCTCAATCCAGATGACCTAAGCATCTCCCGAAAATCAGTTTAACCGGAAGCATTGGAGGCGTCAACATAAGCACTTGACTCATTAGGAATCTATAATATCGTCCCCCCGCGGAGAATTGGACAAAGGAAAAAGAAAAGCCTCCCCAATGGGGAAGGCTTTAGTTATCTGCGTAACTATATGGAACAGAAGCGAGAATTATCTACTGGTTCATGTCATAGATCTGCTCTCAGATAATCCATTTCCGCTTGATGTTACGTAGGCTCAGCACAAACAGAAGAATGCAGAATGCTCCAAGGATAAGAAAATCTAGGCCGAAGGATATGATATGCTCGCCGTTCACTGCACCGTGGAGAATATCAACGCCATAGGTTACGGGTAAAATAAAGGAAAGTGGTCTGATAAACATGGGTAATGACATGACGGGAAAGAACAACCCGCACAGGAATATCATCGGGAAACGGAAGAAGTTTGAGAAAGTTTGAGCTTCAAATACCTCGCTTGCAGAGACTGAGATAAATAGTCCAAGAAAAGTCGATACAATACCGATTAATATGATAGCCGGCACAACCAGAGACCATGCAATTCCCGACATGTCTGCAAGGAATGCTGCGATGACGATAGGGATAAACGCGTTGACAATACCAAAGAGGATGGCTCCCGAAGTCTTAGCTAGCATAAGTGTTTCCAAGGAGATTGGAGCTAAAAGTAGCCTCTCAAAGGAGCGATTTCGTCTCTCAAAGGTTAGTGTCACAGACAGCAGCGAAGTAGTACCGAAAAGTATAGAAATAGTCACCACCCCAGGCAGGAGATCCAGCACACTTTCTATTCCCATCCCTGATCTGATAAAAAACATTCCTGTCCAGGCTAACGGGAAGATAATGCCCCAACTGACATTGGGAGGCTTAAGGTAATAAGCCCGCATATCTTTGGCAAAGATGCTTGAAAAAGCAATCCAGCGTTTCATTGATTCCCTCCCCCGCCTCCAGCTTTCTCTTTATCTTTTCGCATCAATTCCGCTTCTATGCCTGTAACCTGGACGAAAACATCTTCCAGCGATGGAAGGTGCCGTCGTGCTTCCATTACTTGGACTTCTCGTTCTTCCAGAAAACGTATTAGAGGACCGACATCGATCGTTTCCGCCGATTCGACACGGATCTGTCCTGAAGTGGTGGATTGAAACTGGTAGTCTGGAAAAGCCGAGCTCATTTCTTCAGATAAGTTAGCCTTGGCTTTAGAGATAGAAAGAAGTAGCACGTTTCTACCCTTCACCGGTTTTAACAAATCTGCGGTTCGGTCAGTCCGTACTATTCGGCCGCTAACGATAAAGGCAATTCGCTCGCAAAGTCGCTCAGCCTCCTCAATGTAATGTGTGGTAAGGAAAATAGTGGTTCCTTTATGGTGGAGATCAGCAATTATCTGCCTGACCTGGCGAGCACTAGCCACGTCTATTCCGGTGGTTGGCTCATCAAGAAATAAAATAGGCGGATGATGGATAATGCCAGCAGCGAATGTTAATTTACGTTTCATTCCCTTGGAATAACCGGCGAATTTACGGTCGGCGGCGTCTGCAAGGCCGAATGTATCTAAAAGTTCTCTAGCGCGTTTCCAACGCTCGATTTTGCTTATCCCGTATAGAGCAGCACAGAAGCAGAGGTTATCGAAACCTGTTAATTCTGGGTAAAGATTACTTTCATCAGGAACGATACCTGTCAGATGCTGAGCTGCTTTGGGATTGCGGGTACAATCTATGTCGCTAATTTTGATCGTGCCTGCATCCAATCTGGCCAATCCGGTAAGCATATTAATGGTGGTAGTTTTCCCAGCGCCATTAGGACCAAGAAACCCAAAGAGTTCACCGTTGCCAACTTGAAAATTGATATCATTTACGGCAATGACATCGGCATATCGCTTAGTTAGGTTGGTCACCTCAATAGCTGGTGAACTGTCTGATTTCACTTCTCAGCGCTTCCAAAGTTTGAACTAACGTGTTCATCTTCACTAAATTCAAGTGTCTGTGATATAAACTCACGAGCTTTTTTCAAGGCTTCCTGCTTAACGAAGTAATGGGCACGATATCCTCTCTTTTCCCCTTGTACCAAACCCGCGTCTTTTAGCACCTTAAGATGTTGAGAGACAGCTGGCTGCGTTACTCCCAATCGAAAGGCCAGTGCATTAACACAGAGAGCATCGGGTTCTCTCTGCCGCAGGAGTAGCCTGAGCA
>CAYOKF010000260.1:0-2522 GCA_964404475.1 uncultured Dehalococcoidaceae bacterium
TTAGTGATAGAGACTGCAAGAGACGACAATAATTATGGGCGTCTTTTCACTTTTTATTGAAATTCACCTGAGGTTAATCTTCCGTTCATGTCCGGTTAATATGTGAGTGCTAGACTGGATTTGAAACTCGGATAGGGAGGGAATAATGTTTAGAAAAAGAGTAGCAACTTTAGGTCTAGTCGGTACTCTCATTGGGGTATCAATTCTATCTTCTGTCTCAGTAACCCTGGCTCAGGATGAGCAAGCTGAAGATGATGTTAAGATTTTGACGAAAGCAGAATTAGAAGCCATGCCCGAAGATACTATGTCATGCTACAAATCGGAAGACGGTGGCATTCACTGGCTGCCTGTCGATGCTTCATTGATAGACAGAGAAGATGCCATCACAACGGATGGTCTGTATATTGAAGAAATGTCACCGGAAGATGAGGCGGGTATTGTTCACGATGTTCCACCTTGCCCGGTTATCATCGACGGCGTACTTTATGAACCAGAGCAAATTCATCTTTTCGATGGTCAACGACTGGGTTTCACCGTGGGTAACGATGGCAGGCTCTATGCTTTTACGACTGTAGAAGGAATGAGAAGCTTCCTGCAGGAGTAATCCACAGAGTAGCTAGTAAGAAAGGCTGAACTTTTTCCATTGTAGGAGTCCAGCCTTTATTCCGTTGTATATTCTGGTGATTAGCTTTTGCCAATCCGGAACATCTTGGTACCGCACGTTGGGCATGTACCTTGGATGGCAGGCTTCCCATTCTTCATGGTGATGGACTTTGGGTCTTTCATTTCCTTCTTGGTACGACATTTCACACAATATGCTTCCATCTGTTGGCCTCCTTTTAGCTTTAATATGAACGATAAGCTATTCCTCATGTAGATGTCAAACGGACCGCTTTAGTTGGTCACATTTTCTTCATCCTTACATTCTTTTTTGACTCGGATGACAATCTCACTGTCAGCGATAACCTCCACCTTGTCACCGGGCTTAAGTTGATAGTAGTTTATCCATGCCTTGGGAAGAGTAACAGCAAAACCACCTTCTCCAATCTTAAACAGGGTTCTCTCTACCTTTATCGGCATCAGCTTGACCTCTCGAACATGGCTTCATTCCAGCATCGCCACTTTCTCCCCTGTGACTCGGCATATCTCGTTACAGCTTTCTCGGAAGCTTTACTCTGCCAATGTAAGATACCCGGCCGCTCCGGCGTGGTTTGAGGCAACAATAATTTCTCTTCTTTCCTGGTATCAGGATTGGGCCGGCTCAGCACGTATCCGGTGCATATGAGGGTGATAAACAGCATTACCCGGGTAAGATAGAAGATATCGCCCGGGATTCTTGGCTCCACGGACTGGCTCATCACTCCACTATCTCCACCTGGAATCCCATCGACTGGAACCCGCGGGATACCATCTCGGTCCAGTTATCTATGGCTTCCCTGATTATTTTCTCAACCTGTTCATCGTCTGAGTGACTGACTTCCAGACGCATACCTCTTACCGTCCTCTCCATGGTAACCTTTACCCTGGATAGTGCTTCCCTTCTCTCCGGCGGCGCCTGGGCCATCTGTTGGGCTATCATCTTGAATACCATGTCGCGAGCTTGAGGGGTTGCCATCATCTTCTGTAGTTGGTCAAACATCTTCTCCTCCTTGTGATTCATTGCGTTTGCGTTTAGTAATTGGCGGTGGCCGCCACTGTGCTGTCGGCGCTCCTCCACCCTGTGCTCCGGGCATGCCCGGCATGGATATGCCGAACATCTGCATCATCTGCTGCATGGATTGTATCGAGTTCAGGATCTCGCCGAGCGGATTCTCCTCTTTCCCTCCCATAGCTTGCCTGATCTGGTTTATCGAGTCGGTTATCCTAGCATTATTCTGGGAAATTACCTGGGACAGTTGACCGGCCGTCTCATAGGCAGTCCGCTCGGCAATCTCCATGTTGGATTCCTTAGCCCTCTGTGCCGCGGAATCCTGCTCGGCCCTGGTTTCTTTCATCAGGTCAAGGATCGGTTTTATCCTGGTAGCGTCAGCTTCAGCCTGCATGCGGGTCATCTCGATGTCGTCGCGGTTCATCCGCTGCGCCGCCCTTAAGAGCATCATTCCCTCAAGTCTCAGGTGCCAGTCCTGGCTGCCATTGGCCAGCCTTTGCATGATTGCCTCGGGAGTAATTATTTCTGTCCCCTTCGTGGTAACCGGTAGATTTCTCTCCTTGTTTTCGTCTTCCGGCTTTCCTTCCGGCTCGACGAACTCGGCGAATACCTGGTCTACAGTGGAACGGGCGTAACCGAAGATTTCCTTTACCTGCTTGGCGCTGTACCCCTGCCGTCGCAGGTCGCGGATATTATCCATGATACGTTCATCATCAACTGAGGGTTGAGGTTGTGAATGCTCTTCTGGCGGAGTTTCCGCAACCTCCTCAGCCTCTACCGGTTCAGGATTATTACTCACAGGCATATCTTGAGTTTTATTCTGTGGATGGGCACGGCCGCCACGCCCACCGAGAGCCTGTATCGTCTTGAATTT
>CAYOKF010000261.1:0-2516 GCA_964404475.1 uncultured Dehalococcoidaceae bacterium
TTCCCTCCGCGGCTTCTTTCAGTATCACGTTATCCAGAGATAAATCAGCTACCAGCTTCTTTAACCTGGCGTTTTCCTTCTCCAGGAGTTTAAGCTTCTTCGCTTGCTCTACCCTTAATCCGCCATACTCTTTGCGCCAGCGATAGTAAGTGTGACTAATGACTCCGATTGCCTTGCTGATAATGGCTATTGTGGCTCCCTGCTGCAGCTGTAATTCCGCCTCGCGGAGCTTGTTGATAATCTGTTCCGGAGTGCATCCCTTTTTGGCCATTTGTTCCCCCTTATATGAGATTATATCTGGTATCGTCTAAGGGGGGCACGTCAGGAGCAGAAATACTCCCCTCTTCAGATATCAATTGCACATTTTGACGTTTTGTTACCAAACACTCACTCATTCTGTTAAACAACCCTGACAGTTCTTTGATTGCCCAGGCTCACCTGCTGCTGTCGGTTACCTCTCCGAAGTCTGAACTTCTGTCCGCATACTCACTGAAATATACCACGCTTTGTGGGTGAATTTACTACTAACGGCTATTGACTTGAACGTATGGGTACACTAGAATAACGTATGCGGTTATGTGAAAAATAACATGTGTGGTCAGATGCTATGGAGGATAAGACAGAGGGCACAGTTAAAGATGTTTTGATGATGGTGGGTTATTTTTTACGTGCCGAAACCCGGTGACCGGCAAAGGGTCGTCTGGTGGCGAATATAATTGCCCCCGAGCAAGTATATACTGAAGAGAAAGCAATGGGCAGAACGAGGAGACTATCAGGCGTAATACTGACCGCGTTAGTGCTTGTCAGCATTGCCGCCCTTGCTCTAATCCCGGTAGCCTGCACTTCCGGTCGGGACACAATAAATCTACCTTCGCATGATTCAGCGGACAAAGGGAACCCGAAACTGGACTCCCGGCTAAATCAGCTGGTGCGTGCTGAAATGCGTGGGGAAGCTGCCTCATTTGCCGAGCAAAGCAACATTGAACTGGTGGATGGCGCTGTCAGGGTAATCATTGAGTGTGTGCCCGGTCAGCTTGAAGCAGCCGCCGGGGCAGCCGCTGGTGCCGGTGCCAGGGTGGAGACAAGCTATGACGATTGGTTACAGGTGGTAGCGCCGATAACCAGCCTAGGTGCTCTTGCCGATACAGAAAGCATCCATTTCATCCGGCTGCCACAGCAACCGCTGCCGGCTCCAAACAACCAGGGTAAGGGTCTCTTTAACGGAGCCGGGGGGCAAATATAAAACTAATGCCCCGGTTATGGGAGGAACAGGTCATGCCAAACCAAATTCGAGCCATACTCAGCGTACTAATTATTACCGCTCTGGTATTCAGTAGTGGCCTTCTCTTTGGAGAGCAGCCGGCCGGTGCCGCTGACGGAGACGAGGTAACCCTTCCGCCAAGAGAGTTACCGGAAAAGGGCAACCCCAGGCTGGACTCGCAGTTAAACCGGTTAGTCTCGGCTCAGGCAACCAGAAGTGCCGCCGGTTTCGCCCGGGAAAGCAACATTGAGCTGGCGGATGGTAATGTAAGAGTAATCATCGAATGTCTGCCGGACCAGGTTGGTGCTGCCACCAGAGTAGCTGGTGACCTGGGAGTTGTCGAGACCAGCTACCGTGACTTGTTACAGGTGACGGTGCCTGTCTCCCGGCTAACGGCTCTGGCTGACACGCCCGGTATCCGCCTGGTACGGCTGCCGTGGTATCCACTGCCAGCCGCCGTCAGCGAGGGTGTGGCGCTTGTCAACGCTGATGACTGGCAGGCTGCCGGCTACACCGGGGCAGGGGTAAAAGTAGGCATCCTTGATAGCGGTTTTACCGGCTATTCATCCCTGCTGGGTACCGACCTGCCCGCTTCGGTAACCACGCAGTCCTTCTATTCCGGGAGTGATATTGAGGGTTATACAGTCCACGGCACCGCCTGCGCCGAGATTGTCTATGATATGGCCCCTGACGCCGACTTCTACCTGGTCAATTGCGGCACTGATGTTGAGTTTGGCAATGCCGTTGACTGGCTAATCAATACTGCCGATGTTGACGTTATCTCCTGCTCTATAGGCAATCCCATCTGGGGGCCGGGTGACGGCAGCGGCACTATTTGCGGGATGGTCAACAATGCCCGCGCCGCCGGTATTCTGTGGTCACAGAGCGCCGGCAACTCAGCCCAGCGGCACTGGCAGGGAGACTTTGATGACACTGACGCTGAACCTGACGGATTGCACAATTTTTCCGGCGATGATGAGAGTAATGCCATCTATGTTAACGATGGTAATACAATTATCGCTACCCTCAAGTGGGATGATACCTGGGGCGCCTCCGGCAACGACTACGATTTGCTCTTGTTTGATAATAGCTCACCAGACCCGGTTGCCTGGTCTGTAAATGAGCAAAACGGTAATGATGACCCGCGGGAAGGGCTCAGTTATACCGCTACATATACCGGATATTATCATTTAGCAATAGGAAAGTGGAGCGCCACCAGAAATGTGAACTTCCACTTGAGGGTAGCGATAATTGT
>CAYOKF010000262.1:0-2510 GCA_964404475.1 uncultured Dehalococcoidaceae bacterium
TTTCCGGGAAGATTAGGCCCATCCAGCCCAGTCCGGCCATTCCCCGCCATAACTCCGGCGGGTAGCCTTTCTCATCCTCCTCCATGTCCCTGACCAGTTTTTTGGGGCATTTGTCGGTTAGAAAGTCACGAGCCGCATTCTTTAACATTTCCTGTTCTTCGGAAAGACTCAAATCCACGCTAAGACTCCTCTGCCATACTCGTTATTGGCCAGTTACTTTCTGGGTAATCCTATGCTCCTGGCGATGATAATTCGCTGGATCTCTGAGGCACCGGCAATAATAGTCCAGCGGCAACTGTCTATATACTCTTGTTCCATCATACCTCTCAGGGGCGCCCATTTGGAACCCCCGGTAAGTTCGCCGTAGTGTCCCAGTGCTCGCACGGCAGTTCGGAACAATTGCTGACGGGTTTCACTTCCGTATAGTTTGGATAGTGAAGACTCATAGGTGATTGGCAACCCTTTATCGTGCATGGCGGCCGCCCGGTAGCTAAGCAGGGCGGAGATATGCAGCTTTGTCTTTAGCTCGGCCAGTTCCTCCAGGGTGCACGGGCTTTCTACCTCGATATCCGGGTAGCGCGTATCCTCAGCGAGGTATTTGATGAACTGCTCAAAACGCAGTTTCATGTCTCCGCTCCACAGAATCCTCTCGGTGCCGAGGGCACTGCCGGCATATTCCCAGCCGCGATTTTTCTCACCAACCAGGCTTTCTTTAGGAACACGCACGTCTTCATAAAAGACCTCATTGGTTCTCAGTCCGGCCGAGGTATACAGCGGGCGGATGGTAATCCCCGGGGTCTTCAAATCGACAATGAACATGGATATACCCTTGTGTTTGGGAACATCAGTGTCAGTCCTTACCAGGAGCCAGTGATAGTCGGAATAGTGTGTTTCGGTATTAAAGGTCTTCTGCCCGTTTAAAATGAAGCCGTCATCAGTCTCCACGGCGCGAAGTTGCACCGAGGCCAGGTCAGAACCTGCCTCAGGCTCGGTATAGCCCAGGGCGAACTCAATCTCCCCTCCGGCGATTCCGGGCAGGTATTTTTCCTTCTGTGCCTCGGTGCCAAAACGGAGAAGGGTAGGCCCTATTACCAGGCCATCTATCGGCCAGGGAGCCTGGAAGTAACCCATTTCCATGTATACTATGCCCTGGGTAACTGCGCTTAACCCGCGGCCGCCATATTTCTCTGGCCATGACGGAGCCAGCAGCCTCTGCTGCCCCATTTTGCGCAGCAACTCCTTGCCATGAGGACCCAAACCCTTAAGTGACTCAGTCTCGGCAATAATCCCCTCATTCATTTCCCTGGCCAGGAACTCATGAATCTCCTTCTGAAATGCCTCTTCTTCAGGGATAAAATCAAAATCCATTCCGCCTCCAATGTATCAAGGTATCAAGCCTGGCTTGGCAATAATTTGTGTCTATTTCTTTAAGATGGTAATGGCAGCGTTACCACCGGCACCGGTAACGTGGCACAGACCAATCTTGGCACCGGGAATCTGGCGGGAACCTGCCTCTCCTCGGAGCTGCCAGGTAACCTCGACTATCTGTCCCAGAGCTGAGGCGCCGGTAGGCTCGCCCTTGGATAGGAGACCGCCGCTAACGCTGACCGGTATGTCACCGTCCCTTTCTGTCCTGCCTTCGTCAATCAAGCGTCCACCTTCCCCGGGCTTGCAGAGACCCAGTTCCTCGGTATAAATAATCTCAGAAGCAGCGTCGGTGTCCTGGAGCTCGACGAGGCTCAGGTCCTCCGGCCCGAGGCCGGCAATCTCATAAGCCTCTCTGGCCAGAGCCGGTGTGGTCTCCATATTATATATCTTGGTGCTTACACCGACATCGCCGGTGCCGGAATTCGCCTGTGATGTGCCGTACTGGGCAACGTTGGTGCGCACAGTGGCGATGGTGACCGGCTTGCTGGTGTATTTGCTGGCAATATCGCGGCTGCAGACAATGGCAGCGGCGGCGCCCTCATTAGGTGCGCAGAACATGAGCAACCTCAGCGGGTAACAGACCATGCGCGAGTTTAATATTTCCTCCACGCTGATTGCCTTCTGGTACATGGCATACGGGTTCAGGACACCGTTGCGGTGGTTCTTCTCTGAGACCTTGGCGAACTGTAACTCAGTGGTACCGTACTCGGCCATATGCCTGGTAGCCCTGAAAGAAAATCCTATCGGGTTTACGCCCAGCCCGCTGATCATTTGCCACTGGGGGAAGGAAGACATCCGCATAAAGCCCCGTGGCATCTTCTCCACGCCTAGGGCAAGGGCAACATCATAGGTGCCGGCGGCGACTCCCTCGGCAGCCAGCCGCAGGGCGGTGGCGCCGCTGGCGCAGGCTGTCTCCAAATTAATAACGGGTATGCCGGTTAGCCCGATTCCGGCCAGGACTTTGTGTCCGGCTCCCGTGCCGCCATGCATGTGACCGCAAAAAGCAATCTGGATATCCTTGAAGGACATATTATTGGCGTCCTTGAGGGCCATCCTGACCGCTTCTTGGCCTATCTGCTCGA
>CAYOKF010000263.1:0-2504 GCA_964404475.1 uncultured Dehalococcoidaceae bacterium
ATTCTCGCCACCGCAGCAGCCCGACGGCAGCGATTCCAAAGAGAAGGCGCAGGGATACATCCGCGCCGCTTTAGCCGGTGCCCCCCAGTTCTTCGAATGGAAACACAGGAAGCTGGACGGGTCTCTCTTTGACGCCGAGGTAAGCCTTAATCGTGTTGATATTGACGGTAAACCGGTAATCCAGGCAATAGTACGAGATGTCACACGGCGGAAAAAGGCTGAGGCGGAACTCAAAAAAGCTTACGGCGAGCTGGAAAAGAGAGTAGAAGAGCGCACGTCCGAATTGACGGAGGCGAACCAGCTCCTTGAGCAGGAAATCGCCCAGCGCAGGCAGGCCGAGGAAGCTCTGCTCAAGAGTGAGGCCAAATATCGTGAGTTGGTGGAAAGCGCCAATAGCATGGTGCTAGAAATGGACAGCGGCGGTAACGTGACCTTTATGAACAAGTTCGCCCGGGAGTTCTTTGGCTACAGCGAGTCCGAAATACTAGGCAGGAATGTGGTGGGCACGATAGTACCGGAAAGAGACTCGTCTGGTAATGACCTTCGCCCCTTTATCCAGGATGTTCTGGTCAACCCTCATAAGTATAGCAACAGTGAAAACGAAAACATGCGTAAAAACGGGGAGAGGGTCTGGGTAGCCTGGACGAACAAGGCGATATATGACGCGGAAAGGGGGCAGTCGGAGATACTTTGCACCGGTATTGACCGAACGGAACAAAAGTGGGCACAGGAACGCCTTGCTGAGGAGACCAAGCAGAGAGTTGCCGCAAGCGAGCGTAACCGCCTGGCGAGAGACCTGCATGATGCCGTGAGCCAGACGCTTTTCTCAGCAAGCCTCATCGCCGAGGTGCTACCCCGGCTGTGGGAACGCAACCAGAACGAAGGAAGAAGGCGGCTCGAAGAAGTCCGCCAGTTGTCGCGGGGCGCCCTGGCCGAGATGCGCACCCTCCTTTTCGAGCTGCGGCCGACGGCCCTGGCCGAGGCAGAGATGAGTGACCTGCTACGACAGCTTGCTGATACGATAACCGGGCGCGGGCGGCTGCCGGTGACGGTTAAGATATCGGGGAAGGCTGTATTGCCACCTGAGGTGAAAGTAGCCTTCTACCGGATTGTCCAGGAGGCGCTGAACAATGTTGCCAAGCACTCCGGGGCAACGGAAGCGAAGGTAAACCTGGACTGCCAGCGGGACAGAGCAATCCTGACCGTGAGTGACAATGGCAGAGGGTTTGACAAAGCTGCCTTGCCTCCGGACAGCCTGGGGATAGGTATCATGAGAGAGCGTGCCGAAGCTGTAGGTGCTGGACTGGAAATAGAGAGCAAAGCAGGACATGGCACCATAGTGAAGGTTACCTGGATGACGAAATCTGAGGAGAAAGTATAATGGCATCTCCCGAAACCATTCGCGTGCTGGTAGTAGACGACCACGCTGTGGTGCGTAGTGGTCTGGGGGCCGTGTTGCTGGCTTTTGATGACCTTGAAATGGTTGGGGAGGCTGGCAGTGGGGAGGAGGCGCTACGTGTGTGCGAACAGCTTCAGCCTGACGTGGTGCTGATGGACCTGGTTATGCCCGGTATGGACGGAACTGCTGCCACACGGGCTATCCTTGAGCGATGGCCGCAGATTCGCATCCTTGCTCTAACCAGTTTCAAGGAAAGGGAGCTGGTGGAAGGAGCTCTGAAGGCTGGCGCCACGGGCTACCTGCTGAAGAACGTCTCGGCTGAAGAACTCAGTGCCGCAATCAGGAAAGCTGTAGCCGGGCACTCCAGTCTGTCGCCAGAGGCGGCGGAGGTTCTGATTGAGGGAGTGAGACAGCCAGCTGTACAGGCTTACGACCTTACCGACCGCGAGCGTGAAATATTGGCCCTTATGGTTCAGGGTCTGCCTAACACCGAGATTGCGAAACGGAAGTTTGTCAGCCGCTCCACGATAAAGTTCCACGTCAGCAACATCCTCTCCAAGCTGGGAGTCACCAGCCGGACCGAAGCAGTTGCCCTGGCTATTAAAAACCACCTGGTCAGCTGACCAGTAGTAACTCTGGTCAGGTATACAGCATAGAATCCCCCGGGATGATGGGCGTATCCCGGGGGATTTTCTTTTATACTTATAGTGTTGGCGATAAATAAACCATTTGGGACGGGAATGAATGAGGATTTTACTAGCTGATGACCAGTCAAACATTCGCTCGGCGCTTCGGCTGTTATTGGAGCAAGAAGATAATCTGACCGTTGCCGATGAGGTGAGCAATTCAAAAGAACTAATTGCGACGGTGGCAAGACGTTGCCCCGACCTGATATTACTGGACTGGGAACTACCTGGCAGCAAAAGCGAAGAATTGGTACCAGCGCTAAGAGAAAAATGCCCGGAACTTGTCATTGTGGCACTTGTAGTCGACCGGAGGCCAGGCGTGAAGCCCTTGATTCAGGCGCTGATGGGTTTGTCAGCAAGGGGAGCCCGCCGCAACAGGTAATTGATGTCGTCACGAAATTTAAGCATGGCAGGGAAGG
>CAYOKF010000264.1:0-2491 GCA_964404475.1 uncultured Dehalococcoidaceae bacterium
CGTTTATCACCAGTACCTTACAGCAGGAAGCCTGGCGTAAACTACGCTTTACCGGCAGGCAGACAATGGCAATTGCCCAGCAACTGTATGAAGGGCTTGACATCGGTAGCGAAGGAAGTGTCGGCCTGATTACCTATATACGCACTGATTCCACCCGGGTAGCTGACTCGGCAATCAAAGAAACCAGAGAATTTATTAAGAATAAGTACGGCGATCAATATATCCCGGCCAAAGCACGTGTTTTCAGCAGGAGTGTTAAGGGAGCGCAGGAAGCACATGAGGCTATTCGCCCCACCCAGATCAACCGGCAGCCCCAACAAATTAAGAAGCACCTCAACGCCAACCAATTCAAACTCTATGACCTTATCTGGAAACGAATGGTAGCCAGCCAGATGGCGGCGGCTGCCTTCAAAAACACCACCGTTGACGTTGAGGCTAAAAGCCCTGAGAATAACTACCTGCTCCGGTCTTCATGTTCGGTGAACACCTTTCCCGGATTCATCACGCTCTACAGCGAGGGGAAGGACGAGGCCGGCGAAGAAGAAAAGGGTACCTTGCCCCATCTGGTAAAGGGCGAGGACTTAAAGCTCAAGGACGTTTCTCATGAACAGCGCTTTACGCAGCCGCCTTCCCGTTTCACTGAAGCCACCCTGGTTAAAGCCCTGGAGCAGTGGGGTATCGGTCGCCCCAGCACCTACGCCCCTATAATCTCTACCATTCAGGATAGGGAGTACGTTGTCAAAGAAAAGGGGAGCTTCCAGCCTACCGAACTGGGGTTTCTGGTGAATGATTTACTCAATCAGTATTTTCCGGAGATTGTGGACGTTAAATTCACCGCCACGATGGAAAACAGGCTGGACGCTATCGCCAATAAGAACACCAACTGGGTAAATGTGGTAAACCGGTTTTACATGCCCTTTGCCGCAGACCTGGAGAATGCTTCGCAGCGCATCGAAAAAATAAAGCTGGCTGAAGAAAAAACCGATGAAGTATGCCCCGAATGTGGCCAACCCCTGGTTATCAAAATGGGTCGCTACGGCAAATTTGTGGCCTGCAGTGGCTACCCTGACTGCAAATATACCAAATCTTTTCAGGTCAAGCTGGGTGTCAAGTGCCCGCAATGTGGCGGTGATCTGATACAGAGAAGGAGTAAAAAGAAGCGGGTCTTTTATGGCTGTAGTAACTATCCTGAGTGCCAGTTTGCCACCAACCGCAAACCCTTGCCTGACCCCTGCCCCCAGTGCGGCAAATTGCTCACCCAGTATGGAGCCAGGCGAACCAAGTGCACCAGTTGCGATTTCCAGGGCAGGCTACCACAGGATTAAACCCATGCCGGATATCTTCGACAGGTTAATTGAGAAATTTATCAATTATCTTCGCGCCGAGCGTAATGCGTCAACATATACCATCCGCAGCTATGTAACTGCCCTGCAGGAGTATTTTAATTTCCTCAGGGCAAAAAGGATAGCTTCAGTGGATGAAGTCGAACGGAACATCTGGCGCGATTATATGGCAAGCATGAACAAACGGGGGCTTGCCGCCTCCAGCATCAATTGTAAGAAATCGGCTATCTGCTGCTTCTATAAGTATTTAGAGCGGGAAGGTGATATTGACCGCAGTCCCCTGCAAAAGATTCCATCGCTCAAAATTGATAAGCGCCTGCCCTCATTTCTGACTGTTGAAGAAACGGTGCGGTTACTGAAATCGCCTGACCTGTCCAGTCCGTTGGGGCAGCGTGACCGGGCTATGCTGGAACTGCTCTACGCCTCCGGTCTCCGGGTGAGCGAGCTGGTCAACCTGGATCTGGAACAGGTCAATCTTGTTACCAATGAAATCCTTGTCTGGGGAAAGGGTGCCAAGGAAAGAGTAGTTCTGGTGGGTAAACCGGCCGCCGATGCCCTGAACAATTATATCAGGCATGGCCGTCCGCAGCTTCTGGGTAACCAGAAGAGCCAGGCACTGTTTCTTAATCGCTACGGCAGACGCATCCTGGCAAGAAGGGTTCAGAAAATACTTGAGATATATTCCAGAGATATAGATAAAAAGGTTCACCCGCATATGCTACGCCACACCTTTGCCACACATCTTCTAGATGGCGGCGCCGATTTGCGGGTGGTTCAGGAACTGCTGGGGCACGCTCAGCTCTCCTCCACACAGATTTACACCCATGTGACCCGTAGCCAGGCAAGAAAGATATACCTTGCCGCCCACCCGATGGCGCGTAAAAAGAAAAATGAAAAACAGAGCTAACCGATTATCAAGACTACGCCAGAAACTGGCTGAGAACGGAGTGGATGCCATCTTCATTTCACAACCGGAAAACAGATATTATCTCTCCGGATTTCACGGTTCCGCCGGCTTCCTGCTCATCACGAACAGGGATGCGATTCTGGCCACTGACTTTCGTTACACAGAGCAAGCCGGTAACCAGGCACCTGGCTTTGAGATTTTTGAGGTGACCGGTGATATGTCAAGCTGGTTTCCCGAATTA
>CAYOKF010000265.1:0-2478 GCA_964404475.1 uncultured Dehalococcoidaceae bacterium
GCTATCTTTAAGAGAGATATACTTATTCAAGATGTCTGAATCACTCCATCCATCAAGAATCAGCTTGTATATAAACCTGAGTTCTTCAGTTTCCATTATTTCATTTTCAATCATTTGTGTATTCCTGCGGAATAGCTTGTCTGTTCTTCCGTAATTATTAATTATCGGCTTGTATCCATGCTATTCAATTCTCCAATTTAATATTAACAGGAAAATCACATGGTTGGTATCGGCTTAATGTACTACTTTAACATAGTATTTTTGTTCTTGCTCTGTTGCTAACATTTTTACTAACGAACTTTTTCCCACTAGAAAAATGACAAGGTGGTACAAAAACAGTACCACCTGAAGCTAAATCACTAATATGAGGGTATCCAGGTATCAGGCATTACTTATCCACGCTCAGGGACAATACGCCTGTATCTTTTAATCAGCCGGTTGGAGGTCAGGTTTTTATCAAGTCCTGCTTTGGGCAGGTGAGGAAAAAATTTTACCGACTAGAAAAGGGAGGCCGCATACTTGCGGCCTCCCTTTCGGTTTCTTTTTAATTTATGATAGAACCCGGTAGCTTATACCCTGGAGTTCATCATGGGCGGTTTCTTATCTCTCCTCCTTGTGGTTGTCAGGAAATGCCATTGGTTTTACCTTTCTTCTCTCCATCACCGGCTTCCCGTTTTCCAGTCGTTGGTAGAGAAGCAGGTTTTCCCACGCCGGGTCTGGCTGCGGATAATCGAGCCTGATGTAGCTGGACCTCGTCTCTTTTCTCTCCATGCAGGCCTGAATATGTATATCCGCCACATCTATGATATTGCGGACTTCCAGACACCGCATCAGGTTGTGGTAGTCCTTGGCCATTAACTGGGGTAGGAAAACCTTTCGCAATGACCCGAGACGCCTCGTTCCTTCCCTGAGTTTCCCTTCAGCCTTTTCCGAGCCTATGTAACGGGTGCATGCGTAGCGGACAGCGCTCTCCAGCTCCATGAACTCGGTGCCGTCCTTCACTGCCAGTGGCGCCAGCGCGGTCTGTTTATGGTTTTCTACTTGAGCTTCGTCAATGACCGGCTCAGCGGCCTTATTAACGAAGGTGTGTATGGTATCGCCGAGGAGGAATCCCATCGAGGCGGCGTTAGCGACATCGTGGTTACCGGCGACACAGTCCCCGATAGCGTAAAGGCCATCCATCGTGGTCTTGAAGTCGGCGTCAGCCTCTATGCCGGGCTCGCAATGAAGCTGATTAGGCCTATTGTCGATCAGCTCGTACCAGTGGTTTCTGGGGTTGAAACCCCTGTCCTCGGCTATCTTGAAGGAAACCAGTCGCTCATCTACATAAGCCACCTCAATTCTCTTTTGAAAGTCATCGGGCAGGTGATCCAGGCCGTGGTAAATGGGGTCCTTGCCCTGCCGTTCCAGGTCAGCGACTTTTTTAGTCACAAATTCCTCTCCGTCCCAGGTGACCATCTTCGAGTTGATGCCCTCGTTACCAACATTGCCCCAGGAGATGGTTAAGTCGTCGCGTGACCGGTAGCCCCTGTTGCCCTGTTCCATGTTGGCTAACTCCGCACCAGCCCGGTAAGCCATCGCCCAGCCGTCCCCGGAGACAGATGCCGGACACCAGTGATAGCGGAACTTGTATTTCCAGGATGTTGGTTGTTCGGGATTATAAAGGCGCGAACAAGCAGCCGTGGCGATTACCGTAGCCTTGGCCTTGATGATGATGAATTCGCCGGTGCGGCTATTTATCGCCGTAGCGCCCACGACGGCACCATTATTGGTTAGCAGGTCAACTATCATTGTCCGCTCCAGGACATTCACCCCTGCCTTCCGTACTCCCCTTGCCATCTCCGGCTTGACGTTCGTCCAGTGCACCCGAATGAAGGGATTACCAAACATGAAATGTGCCGGGCGCAGCTCTCCATCAGTCCACCTCATGGTGACGCCGAGCTTTTCCAGCTCCTCTATCGCCCACATACCGTTGGCGTACTGCCGGTAAATGCGGGTAGGGTCTGACCACGGGAAACCACCGTAATAAGCCCTCGGCCCGATTTTCTCGGTAGCTTCGAGAAACTCCTTCGGTGTCATGCCGCGCGGGAAAGCGCCGGCATAGTGGTCAATACCCTGTCCTGAGCTACCGCTCCTGTCCGTCTTGGCCTTCTCCGCCAGTGTAACCTTCAACCCGTGCTCCGTAGCCTTGGCTGCAGCGGGGCAGCCGGCAATACCGCCACCAATTACCAGTACATCTGTCTCTACAATCTTGTCCGCAAGCTTCTCAAGAGCCATTTCCAGCCTCCTTCTCGTTTCTATTCTTTCTGATATTTTCTAACTGATATGTCCATGTCTGAATTCTGCGTCATAGTGACTGAGTATGAAAAGAGCAACCAGAATCTGCATGTCACCTGGCGCCTCGGTTGCTGTTGGGCACTGTCACAATCACGCAGATAACATTATCTTTAAGGGAATATTAAGCACTGTATCGGGGTT
>CAYOKF010000266.1:0-2475 GCA_964404475.1 uncultured Dehalococcoidaceae bacterium
GGCTATTGACAGTACCGTAATTTTATCATTTTTCTTGCCGTCTTTTACCGGCACGGTGTTGGTAACTACTACCTCTTTAGCCGGACAGGAAGCTATCCGCCCGACAGCCGGGCCAGAGAATATAGGGTGGGTGCAGCAGGAATATACCTCTTTCACCCCCAAATTTATCAGCGCCGTAACCACGCCCACCAGGGAGCCGGCGGTATCTATCTCATCGTCCACGGTGAGCGCCACTTTACCCTTAACCTCACCGATGACATTTATCGTCTCCGCTTTGTCTTCATTACCCAGGCGCCTCTTTTCCACGATGGCCAGCGGCGTATTCAGCCTGGCCGCCACGTCCCGTGCCCGTTTGCTGATACCGATGTCAGTAGCCACCACCACCAGGTCAGCAAGGCCTTTCTGGGCAAAATGATGGGCCAGTATATTAAGCGCGGTCAGTTCATCAACCGGTATGTTGAAAAAACCCTGAATCTGCTCAGCATGCAAATCTACAGTCAGCACCCGATTCGCCCCGGCTACGGTAAGCAGGTCAGCCACCAACCTGGCCGTTATCGGCACCCGCGGCTGGTCTTTCTTGTCGGTACGTCCGTAGCCATAGTAGGGTATTACCGCCGTAATGCGGCCAGCTGATGCCCGCTTCAGGGCGTCAATCATGATCAGCAGCTCCACCAGGCTGTTATTCACCGGAGAGCAGATAGGCTGAACGACAAAGGTATCCCGCTGGCGAACATTTTCCAGAATACGGACAAAGGTGTTCTCATTACTGAACTGAAAAACCTCACACTTACCCAGGGGTATCCCTAAATAATCGGCTATTTCTTCAGCCAGAGCCGGATGAGCATTACCGGTGAATACCTTCAGTTCGTCCATCATTCCGTTCATTGTTTAGTCTCTCCTTCTGAACACAGCTTTAAACCATAACTAATTATAGCACTAAATGCCAACCGCTCTCACCCCGGTAAGATAAACTCCACCGTCTCCTGAATCCGTTTCTGGTTAAAAAACCAAAAACAGCCAGGGGCATCAACCATAACTATGAAGGATGATACAGAAGTGAGTAAATAGACAAGTAAAAAAGATGGTAGATTAAACTACCTCAGTAACCACGCCGGGTAACGGGAAGCGCTGGCAGAGCCCGGCAACTTCCTGCCTCACCCGCTGAACGGTAGGCTGATCACCGGCATGGCTGATAACCTCGATGATTAAGGAGGCAATCTGCTTCATCTCTTCGGTGCCAAAGCCACGGGTGGTCACCGCCGGTGTGCCCAGTCTGATGCCGCTGGTAACCCAGTTGGGACGGGAATCAAAGGGAATGGAATTCCGGTTAACGACAATACCGGCTGCCTCCAGGGATTCCTGGGCCTCTTTACCGGTAACGCCGGCCTCGGTCAGGTCAACTAAAACAAGGTGGTTATCGGTTCCGCCGGATACCAGGCGCAGTCCCAACCGCTGCAGCTCACTGCCCAGTGTAAGAGCATTATCCATCACCGCCTGCTGGTAGTCAGCGAACTCCGGCTGCATCGCTTCATAAAAAGACACCGCCTTGGCCGCAATGACATGCATGAAGGGGCCGCCCTGCATTTCCGGGAAGACAGCGGCATCCACTGAAGCCGCCAGGCTTTTACGGCATAAGATAAAACCACTTCTCGGCCCGCGCAGGGTCTTATGCGTGGTTGAAGTCACTATATCGGCATAGGGTACCGGCGAGGGATGCAGCCCCACGGCTACCATACCGGCAATATGAGCCATATCAACGATAAGACTCGCCCCGACTAAATCAGCTATCTGCCGGAAGCGTTCAAAATCAATAATCCGCGGGTAAGAACTGGCTCCAGCCACAATTACCTTGGGGCGGTGCTCCCGGGCCAGCCTTTCCACCTCCGGATAGTCAATCCTCTCCGTCTCACGGTTAACGCCATAATTTATGAAATTATAGGACTTACCGGAAAAGCTCGCCTCAGCGCCGTGGGTAAGATGCCCGCCGTGAGCCAGGCTCATTGATAAAACAGCATCACCATATTCCAGCAGGGTATAATATGCCGCCATATTTGCCTGGGCCCCGCTGTGCGGCTGAACATTAACATGCTCGGCATGAAACAGCTCCCTGGCGCGCTTTATGGCTAAATCCTCAACGATATCCACGTTTTCACACCCTCCGTAGTAGCGCTGGTGGGGATAGCCTTCGGCGTATTTATCAGTTAAAAATGACCCCTGCGCTTCGAGAATAGCCTTGCTGGCATAGTTCTCAGAAGCAATCAGGTTTACTGTTCCCTGCTGCCTTTTTTCCTCCAGACCGATGGCATTACTGACCTCCGGGTCAACCTGTCCCAAGAAACTCATCTTCCTCTCCTCTAAGTGCATGTGCCGGGCAATACTAAAATAAGTCTACAATGCCATTCTGAATGCTGTCAATTTTGCTTATGCAGGGTACTGCTCTATTTTGTTTGTCTCAATATCTTAACCTCACCCCCT
>CAYOKF010000267.1:0-2465 GCA_964404475.1 uncultured Dehalococcoidaceae bacterium
CGGGATACTTTAATTGAAAGGGCAAGGGGATGATAACAGGAGGTGCTATGGATTATCGGGAGTTTCTGCATCGCAAGATGCACGACACGAGCATGAACGGTTTTGAGCCAGTCTGGATGCCAGACTTTCTTTTCCCTTTTCAGAAAAGCCTGGTTGAGTGGGCTCTACTGAAGGGCAGGGCTGCGGTCTTTGCGGACTGCGGACTTGGTAAGACGCCGATTCAGTTAACATGGGCTGAAAACATTGCCAGGAAAACAGGAGGGCGTGTTCTGGTTGTAACCCCTCTGGCGGTATCTCGCCAAACGGAACGAGAAGCAGAAAAGTTTGGTATCGATGTGAGACGGTCACGTGATGGCAGTCTTAACGGGTCAAATATAGTTGTTACAAATTATGAGCGGTTGCATTACTTCGACGCTAGCGACTTCGTTGCGGTTGTTTGTGATGAGAGTTCAATCCTAAAGTCATTCACTGGTGCTATTAGGAAGCAGATTACGCGGTTCATGAATAAGCTACCATACCGACTATTATGCACAGCCACTGCTGCACCTAATGATTATGTGGAACTTGGCACATCATCGGAGGCGCTAGGCGAATTGCCACATAGCGAGATGCTAAAGAAGTTCTTTCGGCAGCTTGACGACAAGGGACAAAAGCGAGAACGGTCTAAGCAGGAGGAAGCGGAAACGGTCATTGCACATGATAACAATTACTTTCAGAAACTCGCCTACCGTGTAGCCCAGACGATAGGCCAATGGCGACTCAAGCATCATGCCGTACTTTCTTTCTGGAGGTGGGTCGCTTCATGGGCTAGGGCGTGCCGCATGCCATCCGATCTTGGCTTTGATGATAATGGGTTCGTATTGCCGGAACTTTCAGAGCGCGATCACATCATTAAACCGCAGACACCAAAGGACGGCTTTTTATTCAACGTCCCTGCGTTTGGTATGCAAGAGGAAAGGGAGGAACGAAAAAGGACGTTAACTCAAAGATGCGACTACGCTTCAAGCCTTGTTAACCATAATCGCCCTGCCGTAGTGTGGTGCCAAATGAATGCAGAGGGTGACCTGCTTGAAAAGACCATACAGGACTCCCGGCAGATTGCAGGCCGAACACCAGATGAGGAAAAGGAAGAACTGTACGATGCGTTTGCAAGCGGAGAGCTACGGGTGCTTGTAACGAAAAGTAAAATTGCTGGATGGGGTTTGAATTGGCAACACTGTAGCCATGTAGTGACATTTGCCACACACTCATACGAGCAGTATTATCAGAGCGTAAGAAGGTGCTATCGGTTCGGTCAGAAAAACCCTGTCACTGTTGACGCGATTGCAACCGAGGGTGAGGTCCGCGTACTTGCCAACATGAGAAGCAAGGCAGAAAAAGCCGCTGCCATGTTTGATTACTTAGTCAAGGAAATGAACAACGCAACAAAAGTTGATATTGAAAATAACCACGTCAACCAAACGGAGGTGCCTAAATGGCTGTCATGAATCAGAAGATAACTGAGGACTATGCTATCTATAATGCCGACTGCTGCGAAGTTATAAAAGATATACCTGATGAGTCTATTGGGCTTGCCTTGTACTCGCCACCATTCGGAGGCCTCTATTGTTATTCGAGCGACCCGAGAGACATGAGTAACAGTTTGGATAAGGAAGAGTTCTTTGAGCACTACCGTTTCTTAGTACGAGAGCTTGCACGAACTATACAGCCAGGGCGTATTTGTGCTGTTCACGTCATGGACATACCACTGAGCAACGCTGGTTGTGACGCGATGTACCCACTACCAGACAGGGTGCGAGACATTCACATTGAAGAGGGTTTCGTATACGGCGGCCAGCGTGTTATCTGGAAGGAACCACTTATGGTACGTAACCGAACGATGATGAAGAGCTTGCATCACAAGACCCTATGCCAAGACTCCACTCGTTGCAGCATCGCAAACGCCGACTATCTGATTATGTTTCGCCGCAAGGGGGAAAATAAGGTGCCAGTCACGCACGAGACAGGACTGCTAGGATATGCGGGCGAGCGAACCGTTCCTGGTGATTTGCTTGGTTATCGTGGCATGAAGGGGGATCAAAAGCTTAATAAGTATTCTCAGTGGATATGGCGGCAGTATGCTTCTTCTGTCTGGATGGACATTCGCGTTGACCATGTATTGCCGCACCGCGAGGCGAAAGAGGAGGAAGACGAAAAGCACGTTCACCCGCTTCAGTTGGATGTTATTGAAAGAGCGGTTGTTATGTGGAGCAACCCAGGAGAAACGGTGCTAACGCCGTTTATGGGAGTCGGCTCAGAATGCTATGGTGCATTGTCGAACGGTCGCAAGGCGATTGGCGTGGAACTGAAAACAGCCTACTACAACCAAGCCCTTACTAATCTTGAGAACGTGGAACAAATACCACCAGCACAACAGGAGCTATTCTAATGAAACCAATTAAGGTATTTATTTGTATGCCATACGG
>CAYOKF010000268.1:0-2463 GCA_964404475.1 uncultured Dehalococcoidaceae bacterium
GAACTGGAATCGCAATGGGGGTATTTTGTGGTATTGTCAATATTTGCAATTATTTTTTTCGTAGTGAAAGTTTTCTAATATAGATAGTAACAAATGGTCGGAATTTTTATCAGGAGGTGAGTAAATGACAGCGGAGCAGACTTCAAAAGGGGCGGTATTCCCCATACTCGACCCACGCGGTATCAAGCCAGAAGTGAAGATAACGCCTCTGACGGCACCGCGCCTAGATACCCTGGAGGGTAAGACGGTATATGTCTACGGCTTCGAGGGTTTTGGTCAGTTAATGCCAGAAATAGCCAGGATTTTGCCGGAGTTTGCCCCCGGGGTAAAAGTATCCCTTTGGGACGAATCAGTAGGCAGTGACCAGGGCCCGGCCGTGGTGGAGGGTAATCTGGTTAAGGAGATAGCCGATAATGCCGACGCCGTCATAGTCGGCAATGGCTTCTGAGTGGGTGCAGTTGTTGCAGTTTGCAACACAGCATCGGCAACAGAAAAGGCAGGTATCCCGACAGTCACTGTTTACACCCCGGCCATGACCGAATACATGGGGCAGTGGCAGGAGTTCTTTGAAATGCCTAATCTGCGTACCTGTGCTAGCACCATGCCTAATAGGCATACCTACCAGGACTTAGCCAGGACGGTTTTGCCCAAGCTGGTGGAGGCTTTGACGACGCCGCTAACTGAAAAAGAGAAGGCGGGAAGAACCATACCCAGAGAGGAGCGTCCGCGGATTGCCTTCACCGGTACTTACGAAGAATGCCTGGAATTTCTTAATAATGAGTTCGTACCCTTCGGCACGGGGGTGCCTCAGGCGAGGTACACCACCGGGACCAGTGTCGTTTTACCTACCCCGGAGCTGGTCGAGAAGATGCTGGCTGGAACCAGTCATTCCCCTGATGAGGTAATCGGGCGCGTGCTCCCAACCGGACTGGAATTCACGGTAGAGAAAGTGGCTATCAATGCGGTAATGGCCGGCTGTAAGCCAGAGCATCTGCCCGTGGTCCTGGCATTTTCCAAGATTCTGGCTACGGAGGGACATTGCTTAGGCCAGGGAGGCCCGCCAACTTTGTTCCCGTTAGTAAGTGGCCCAATAAGCAAAGAGATAGGCATGGACTCCATTAATTACGCCGGTGCCGGTAATCCCGCCAATAACTCCATCGGACATGCCATCACCCTGATGCTGGTCAACCTTGGATCAGTGATTTCAGGAGGAGGGGCAGCCTCAATATTGGCAACAGCTCGGTTAACTGCCTCTGCCGAGGAATATGACAGCCCGTGGACACTCCTGAGTGAAGATGTTGGCTTTAGGCGAGACCAGAGCGCGGTTGCCTTCATTGGTCAAGCTGGCGGTGGTGGATTTGTAGGGGTAACTCCTCCTGCCTATAGAATAGACGGGGAGATGGAGTGGCTTAAGATGCTGGCCAGGGTAATTTCCGGGTCGTTCGAAGCACGTCCTACCATCATCATGAATCCGTCTATCGCCAGAGACCTTGCCACTAGACAGGGTATGACCAAAGAGGATGTCAAGCAATGGCTCTATGACAACTGCTTCATAACCAAGCAGCAATACATGCAGATGCCGACACGGCCCAGGCCTGTGCCCAAAGAGATTGAAGCACTCGCTGACGACGCGAAAATACGGGTTATTGGCAATTCTTGCCATTATCGGGGTACAGGCACGGAGGACACCCCCGACAATATCTGTATCGTGGTGGTCGGCGGTGAGGAACAGTTTGGCGGTACGGCGGGGTTTACCCAAAGAAGCCCCTATCGTAACTGGATAGAATCAGTAGATGTTTGGCGGTGAGAACAAACATAAAGATGAGGAGGTGAGTGTACAGCAGTTAATTAATGACTGAAATTTAATTAAAAAACTCTATAGTTTAAGGCGGAGAAATGCCAGTTCGCTTGAACGCAAGCCCGAATCCAGGAACAGTAGAATCATGCCCTTGTTGCGCAGTTCGCAAAAACGTGCCCCGCTCTTGATGTCAAATTCGCAGACAGCAAGGAACCTTTTCAGTTCGTCAAGGCTATATGGCTCAATCGGGGGTGGGGGTGGAGTCTTGTAGCGGAGTCCTTTTATAGGGTTTTCCTCAATAAGACATTCTTCGATGCTCCAGTTAAACAGGCGCCTGACCGCCTTGTAGTAGCGCCAGGCTTTTGAGGCTCGGGGCAGGGCGATTCTCCGGGCATTGTTCCCGGTCGTAAATTCGAAGGTGCGCGTTGCGACCCAGGTAAGGAATTCTCTGAAGTGTCTTACTTCCAGATGGTCAACGCGTTCCGGCCAGGACTGGCTTTTGGAGTATTTTATCAGGCACTTTAGATATTTGGAGTAAGACTCATTGGTCTTGGGGGAGCGACCTTCCGCCTGGAGGGAAAACAGGAACCCATCCAGCAGGTCTTGCAGAGTGACAGCTTTTTGACTATGTTTCACCTTTCATTGCGGTCGGCCCTCTTATATAT
>CAYOKF010000269.1:0-2449 GCA_964404475.1 uncultured Dehalococcoidaceae bacterium
TTGGGATCTTTGGGTAACAGGGCGATTCTTATCTCACCGAGTAGCTGCTCCCGCTGTACTTCAAGGCTGGCTATCTCCTGCCCGATAAACTCCCTCATATCTTCATCCGGGTCATTATCCAGCATGGCTCTGGTCTCTGCCAGCGCCCTATCCGTTGCTTTATATTCCCGGTACCTGGTTACCAGGTCTTCTATACCAGCCCTTTCCTGAGCCAGTTCCTGGAGTTTTTTCAGGTCAGAGGCTACTTCCGGCCTGGCCATTTGCTGCTCTATCTGCTGATATCGTTTCTCTATATTTTCCAGTCGCTCAATCATGATTCACACCGCCTCACTTTTTATTATATAACAGCCACCGGCAACGCTCAAAGCGAATGGTTGCCGGGTAAAGTGCAAGTCAACGGATAATTATGGTATATTTTTAAAGGGAGCTATTGATGAGAAAGAAACTGGCGGAAATGACCTCAAACCTTTTGAACCCTTTTCTGGTGGGCTTAGCCATAATTGTGCTTATTACCCTTGACTCGGCTTCCAGTGTTACTGATGCCCTCAAGTGGATAGTAATCTCGCTGGGGCTAACTTTCGTGCCTGTTTTAGGGGTTATGCTTTATCTTGTTTATAGTGACCGGATTGAAGGCATTTCCATCAGGATGCGCCAGCAAAGAGATAAGATTTACCTGCTTTCCTGTGCTTGTGGCGTGATAAGCTGCATAGTTCTCTTTTCTATGGGGGCACCTCTGGTATTGATAGCCTCGTTTGTAGCCGGGCTTTGCGCAATAGTCATTTTTATGTGTATCAATCTCTGGTGGAAGATAAGCGTGCATACTGCCTTGGTTGGCGGTTCGGTAACCATGTTGATTGTCTTATACGGCTTTACCGGAGCGATATCGGCGGTGCTGCTTCCGGCGGTAACCTGGTCAAGGATAGAACTGAAACATCATTCCTTGGCTCAGGTAGGCGCCGGGGCACTGCTGTCAGCGGCTATTGTAGCCGTGGTGTTTCTTCTCTTCGGTCTGGTGGGGCGGGTTAGTCCGGTCTAGCTGGCTCAGCAAATCCTCATCGGTTAATCTCATTTTTAATTTTCCTGGGAAGACCGTGTCATGCTGCCAGAATGCCAGAGGTGGAGCAGTTTCTCCGTAAAAATTGTGAAACTATTGACAAATACGGATATAAATATTATAATGTATCTAGATATATCTAGAAATAACATGATATATCAATATCCAGCGTTCTGATATTCAGGAGGTTGATATGTTTAGAGACCATATGTTTCGGGGGGAGCGGTTTTTCCGGGAACACGGGCGGGAAGGCCCTCTTCATAAGGGAGACCTGAAGTACGTTATTCTTGACCTGATAAAGGATAAACCGCGGTACGGCTACGAGGTTATCCGTGCCCTTGAAGAGATTTCACACGGTTTTTACTCGCCCAGCCCCGGTGTGGTTTATCCTACCCTGCAAATGCTGGAAGAAATGGGTTACGCTATTGCCGAAGAGCGAGACAGCAAGAAGGTCTATACCATAACCGGGGAAGGGCGTAAGTTCCTTATCGAGAAAAAAGACACGGCCGATGAAGTTAAAAGTCAGATGAAGCATCACTGGAGTCCTGAGAAAGTCGGCACGATTGGTCAGATGGTAGGAGAGTTTGGGAGATTGGGCAGGCTGATGGGCAAGAGGCTTCATCGCGCCGAGCCGGAGAAAATAAGCCGTATCAATGAAATTATTTCCCGTGCTTATCAGGAGATTGAAGATATATTAGAAACATAAGGGTTACTGAGCCGGGGAGTCAAGGTGTCCAGGAACCGTAATCTTGAAATAGAGTTCGATGAAGAAACCGGGGATTACTATATCATCTGGGAACCGGTGGTGCTCGGTCTGGGTAAGACCGGCGCAGAAGCCTTGCGGGACTTGCGGGAGGCGGCACACGCTGGCATCGATACCTTGATAAACCTGAAGTTAGCCGATATGCGGAAGAGTAAGGTGACGGAGGCATGCCGAAACAAAGTTATTGCTGAGAAGGAGGTCTAAAATGGGATACTTTTCCATACTGGCAGCTATTCCTGGTTTCTTTTTGAGCTCTTTTTTCTTTATGCTTCTCTGGGGGGTTATCGCTCCTAAAATCGGGATGGTAAGTATAGATTACCCGCTGTCCATGCTGATAACCATCACACTCTGGATAGCGGTGGCGCCTTTAACGGCAGCGTCGGCTCGTAAAAGAAAATAGGCAGTTTGATAGACCCAAATCATAGCGATATATGAAGCAAGAGAGGAGGTGAGTGGCATGATGTTTGCAAATGGAACCGGACACAGAAAAATGAGACATGTGAAAGGTAACGGAGCTGGTGCTAATTCCGATTTTAACCACCAGGACTTCGATAACCTGATACTTGTGGGAGAACGTTTCGAGTGGAAATACGGTGATTGTAGACACCTGAAAGCGTACCAGCACATAGCAC
>CAYOKF010000270.1:0-2425 GCA_964404475.1 uncultured Dehalococcoidaceae bacterium
CAACAAGGGATGAGCGGCCGTGAAGAGGTTATTGAGCCTGATAATTATTGGGCTATTGGTGCTGTGGAGTCTGAGTGGCTGTGATGCCCCGGAATTTGAGATAAGCTCTCTCAAAGTCATGCCAGTCACTCCCGTTTTTTTGCAAGAGGCTGAGAAAGATTATTTAACCATAACGCGGGCGTCTACCACCCAGTAACCCTGCCCCTCGGGCATGACCTTTACCGGATTTAAATCAAGCTCGGCTATCTCGGGTATATCTTCCACCAGGGTGGACACACGGAGAAGAAGTTCCTCCAGGGCTTCTTTGTCACTGGGTTGACTCCCCCGGAAACCCTCAAAAAGCTTTACCATTTTAATAGAGTTTATTTGCTCCCTGGCGTCGAGGTCAGTAAGCGGATGCAGGCGGAGAGCGACATCTTTGAACAGTTCCGCATATACACCGCCGAGACCGAACATGATTAAGGGACCGAAGCCGGGGTCCTGGGTAACGCCGACGATGGCTTCCACTCCGCCCTCGATTATTTTCTGAACCGTGACCCCCTGCATCTCATCAGCCCGCCCCAGCTCGATGAGTTTTGACCTTATTTCACGGAATGACTGCTTAACCTCATTCCCTGACTTCAGATTAAGCTTCACGCCTCCGACATCCGTTTTGTGCACGATGGTCGCCGAGTCCAGCTTAACTGCCACCGGGAAGCCTAACTGCGCTGCTTTACGGGCTGCCTCTTCCGGAGTACTGGCGGCCTCGGTGCTGGCGGCGCGTATGCCGTAACACCGGAGTATTTCTGATATTTCCACCGCGGATAGCCAGAAGGGCCTCCGGACGTTACGGGACATAGCCTCCAGCACTATGCGCCGTGCCCTGACTGCTTTGATACCCCTGAATTCCGGTACCTTTCCTACGGGACGCTTCAGAATCTCACCGTATTCCACTGCTCTTGCCAGAGACCTTACGGCGTCTTCAGGGAAGAGGTAGCTCGGCACGGTACCAAGTCTCCTTTTCACTCCCCTCTGCCCGATAAAACATGCCAGGAAGGTCTTCCTGTTCCTCTTAAAAGCGGTGCTGGCTTTCTTTACCGCCTGTTCCATTTCTTCAGGGCCGGTTGCGGCAGCCGGGATGAACATGGTAAGCACCGCATCAATATTATCCTCAGCCGCGCAAACCCTCAGGATATCCTGGAATTCTTTTGCCGGAGCTGCCGCAGTCAGGTCCAGGGGATTATTGATACCGACATCCCTGCCGATAACTTCCTTGAGCTTATTCTTTGCCTCTTCAGAGAATTCAGATAGTACCAGCCCGTGCTGCGCGCAGGCATCTGCTGCCATTATGCCCGGGCCACCGCCATTTGTTATTATAACCACATTTTTACCTGCCGGAATGGGCTGGTTTGCCAGCAGCATTGCCGTGTCAAAAAGCTCTTCTACAGAATCTATCCTGATAATACCCGCCTGGTTGAAGAGTGCTTCTGATACTATCTCGGGTGTTGCCATAGCTCCGGTATGTGACGAAGCAGCGCGGGTTCCTGCCGGTGTGCTGCCGCTCTTCACGGCAAGTATGGGCTTCTTCCGGGTTACCCGGCGTGCAATCCGGCTGAATTTATGCGGATTACCGAATGATTCTATGTAAAGAAGGATTACCTTTGTAGCCGGGTCCTGCTCCCAGTACTGCAACAGGTCATTTGCGGAGATATCAGCCCGGTTTCCTACGCTAACAAATGAAGATATGCCCAGGTTCACGCCGCGTGCGTAGTCCAGAATAACCAGTCCCATAGCTCCACTCTGGGAAAGAAAAGCTATCTCGCCCTGCGGCGGATAGATGCGGGAAAATGTCCCGTTAAGATTAATCTTTTTATCCGTATTGATTACGCCCATGCAATTCGGCCCAACCAGGCGCATCCCGTGACCCAGGGTTATCTCACGCAGTTCTCTCTCCCGCGCAGCCCCCTCGGGGCCCCTTTCCCGGAAACCGTCCGAAATTACCACTATGGCGCGGACTCCCTTCTGGCCGCATTCATCGGCAACCCCGGCAACAAGGTGCGCAGGCACCGCAATAATAGCCATATCAACTTCACCGGGAACATCCGCAATTTTGGGATAAGTCCTAACAGACATAACCGAATCCGCATTGGGATTTATCGGATATATCACACCTGAAAAATTATTGTGTACTATTTGCTCAACGATAAGCTGACCTATGGAACCCTGTTTACGGGAAGCGCCGACGATGGCAATCGAACGCGGGTACAATAGATATTTCAGCGAAGTGATGGTGGATAAACGCTCTCTTTCTTCTTCCTTCTTTTCTACCCGTTTTGTCCTGGCAATAGGAAAGGTGATGCTATAGATATCCGCCTCCCGCTGACTGGTTATGTGGAAACCATAATCATTGAAGACCATGAGCATCAGGGTGTTCTCAGCGAGGACT
>CAYOKF010000271.1:0-2411 GCA_964404475.1 uncultured Dehalococcoidaceae bacterium
ATCCAGTAGTACTCACCGTCGTCCCATTTGGCGGTGATGCCGAGCTTTTCCATCTCTTCTAGCATCCAGAACATGTTGCTAAATAACTTGTAATTGATGTTGGGGTTTGCCCACCGCCCATCCCCGTTAAGGAGGTTCATCCATTCAGCTTCGGCTTTAATGAGGTCCAGCACGGTAACGCCATCACGTGGTAGTTGGCCGCTGAGGTGGTCAATACCCTGTCCGGCGCTGCCGCTCCTGTCCGTCTTGGACTTCTCAGCCAGGGTAACCTTTAATCCGTGGTCTGCCGCCTTGGCCGCAGCGCAACAGCCGCCCATGCCTCCGCCAATCACCAGCACATCGGTTTCTACAACCTTGTCAGCAACCTGTTCTAAAGTCATTCCTTTATCTCCTCATAGGTCTCGCTTTTAGTCTCCGGTTTTTTAAATTTTTTGTTTTTTCGGATGCCGCATCCCGGTACATTATGGTTTTTGGATATTATAGCTCCTCCAGGGACACGGCGTAAATTTACTTCTTCATTACTTTTAGCAGATTCCTGATAAGCGTCTGCCAAAGTTGCTTATCAGAAAAAAGTATGGCAGGCTTCAAGCCTGCCATACTTCACCTTATATGAGAAAGCTTGTGTTATTCCTCCAGCCAGACATATTGCCAATTGGGGAATGGGCGTGCTCCTTGGAATCGGAAGTCTTCGTACTCGTTTGGATTCCATTTCACAGTCGGTTGGAAGAAGTCTATATTCGGCTTAAACCAGAGAGGAACATGCATGAGTTCCTCATAGCCTATCCGTTCAATTTCCTCAAGTATCGCTATCTGGCCAGCGCTGCTCTCAGTATGTATACACTGCAGAAGAAGGTCAGACCAGGCATCCGGTCTCTTCAACCCCTTGAAGAAAATAGCGTCGTCTCTATGGTTCTCATAAGTGTAGATAGCGATCGCGCCCACTCCAGCTTGATCGCGTCCGAAGATCACCGTATTAACTGGAACCACATTGAACCTTACTTCGTTGAATTTTGCGCCGTCCAGTACCTGAATATCGATATCAATGCCTACTTCTGAGAGGTCTTCCTGAACAGCTATGAGTTCATCACAATTGAACTTCGTATTGACTAAACAATCCACCTTAAACCCGTCGGGATAGCCTGCCTCCGCCAAGAGCTGCTTTGCCTTTTCCGGGTTATACTTGCGTGGCGTAGTTCCCGGATTACCCACCTGGTTAATGCCGTGAACAACTTCATAGGATGGGGGATAATAACCCATAGTCAGAGACTGGCATATCTCCTCTTTGTTTATGGCATACTCAGTAGCTTGCCGTACCTTCTGGTTCGACCAGACGGAGTCAGGGTCGGTGGAATTAAAATAGAGCATCATTTTTCCACCAAAGACCAGCGATCCCATGGGGTACCCTTCTTTGGTCACGGACTCGGCAGTTGGTATATCCACTTCTTCCAGGAGGTGTAATTCACCACTCCTGAAAGCGAATTCACAGGTCGTCCGGTCAATAATGGTGGTTATTTCTATGCCGTCGAGGTAGGGCTTTCCCTCCTGCCAGTAGTCGGGGAACTTTTCCAGTGTCAGGGTCTGCCGGGGCACGAATTCCTTGAACATGAAGGGGCCGGTGCCCACCGGGTGCGTTTGCATGTAATCTACACCATACTTTTCAAAGGCGGTGGGTGATATCATGCCGGTTTCGGTCAGGGCAAGGTCATCCAGAATGGTTATGTTCCACTCGGACAGATTGAGCCTGATTGTATAATCGTCAAGAGCTTCCACTGAAGTTACCGTAGGCAGATAAGGAAGGGTGCTTTCCTTGAGCTGGGTCAAGCAGAACACAGCCGCATGTGCGTCGAAGTCAGTCCCGTCATGGAACTTGACACCCTGACGCAGGTGAAAGTCATAGTATGACTTGTCTGGAGCAAGTTCCCAGCTCTCTGCCAGGTAGGGAGCGTATACGCCCGGCTCATTGGTCCCCATGATAAGTTGCTGATTGAAATAACTCGATATTCTGCCCGCGGGTCCGCGTAGCTCCCAGGGAACGCCGAACTCATTGAACGCATCTCTCGTTGCGATCTGCAGAACGCCGCCATACTGCGGGATAGTTCCTGGCGTTGGCGCCGGTACTGGTACTGGGGCTGGTACTGGTGCTGGTGCCGGTGAAGGCGCTGGTGAAGGTGCTGGTGAAGGTGCTGGTGAAGGCGTTGGTGCTGGTTCTGGTGCGGAAGAACAACCAGCGAGAATCAATCCGCTCGCCATTACAATTGCCAGTACCAGTAAAAATACCTTTCGCATTTTATCCTCCTGTTTAATGCTTCTACCAAATGTTTACTACGGGTTTTATTATTCTTATCTGCTCAATAGGCACCTCCTGAATCATATTTATCTCCATGACTGATTGTATTCTGCTGAGTTTAGGA
>CAYOKF010000272.1:0-2386 GCA_964404475.1 uncultured Dehalococcoidaceae bacterium
GTGTAGCAATACACACAAGTATCCTGTTCCGTTTTCGGTGTCTTAGGAAGATGGAAGGCGCTATAAACAGCCGTATATTTCCGGTAACTCAGACTTATGAAAGTTCATATCTATAAAAGAGAGCTACTTTATTATCGTACCGCTTTCAAACCAGCGTATCGCCCGCAGTTAAAACCTTCTCCTAATCGGCACCATGCGCAACTGTCTGGGATATCCTCCGTTATCATAAGCTGTGATTCACACTTACCGCAGAGGTATTCTTCACCGGGCTTCATGGGGCCGTCGCACGGTGGGATGGTCATAGGACAAAGCTGGATGCAGTAATCACAACCCTTACAGAACTCCTCGCGCATGTTAAGGGGGCGTTCTACATGGCGGTTTTTACCCCGTCCGACAAAGCCGATGGCGTTGGCATGCCAAATTTCTGCGCAGGCGCGAACACAGCGCCCGCATAAAACACAGTTGCTGTTCCTGAATGGATAGCGTACTTTCTTGACACCGCAGCGGACGGCGATATCCTGAATGGCGCGAGAATTCGGTGCTTCAGCGACAAGTAACTCGGCAATATTATGGCGGAGCCTCTTGATTCTATCTGTGTTGGTCCTGATTACCATCCCTTCCTGCACTTTCAGTGTGCATGAGGTGGTGACTACCGAGCGGCCATTGGTAATGTGCTCTACGATACAGAGGCGGCAGGCTCCTATGTCAGAAAGACCTGGGACATGACACAGATGGGGTATACAGATGCCGTATTCTAAAGCCACATCAAGTACGCTGGAACCCTTGGGGGCATGAATATCAGCGCCGTCAATGTTAACGGTTACATAATGCAACATGTTTCACCTCGTTATTTAACCTGAATTGCCTCATGCCGGCACTCGCTCCGGCAAATGCCGCATTTCTGGCACAGCTCGGGGTTAATCACATGCGGTTCTTTCTTCTCGCCACTGATGGCATCGTGGATGCATGCCCTCTTACATCTTCCGCAGCCGGTGCATTTCTCCGGGTCGATGGAATACTCGATGAGAGCCTTGCATACGCCGGCGGGGCATTCTTTATTAATAATGTGTGCTTCGTATTCATTGCGGAAATAGCGCAATGTGGAAAGCACGGGGTTTGCCGCGGTCTTTCCCAGGCCACAAAGAGACGTCTGCGTAACCGTGTCAGCTAACTCCTCGAGGAGGTCAATCTGTTCGAGGGTTCCGCGACCTTCAGTGATATCAGTGATAATCTCAAGCATGCGGTCGATTCCCAAACGGCAGGGAACGCACATGCCGCATGACTCATCCTGTAAGAACGTCAGGAAGTATTTGGCTACATCTACCATGCAGGAGCTTTCGTCCATGACCACCATGCCGCCGGAGCCTACCATGGAGCCTGCTTCGTAAAGCACGTCGAAGTCGACGGGCAGGTCGAATTTATCAACAGGCAGACAGCCGCCGGAAGGACCCCCGGTCTGGACTGCTTTGATAGCTTTGCCATTTGTGGCTCCGCCGCCGATGCCGAAGACAACATCTCGTATAGTTGTACCCATGGCAATTTCAACGAGTCCGGTGTTTTTAATACGGCCGGTGAGGGCTAAGATTTTTGTCCCCTTGCTTCCTTTTGTCCCTTTAGAAGCAAACCAGCCGGCGCCGTTGAGAATTATGGATGGAACGTTGGCCCATGTTTCGACATTGTTGAGAGTAGTCGGTTTGTGCCATAGACCGTCAACAACAGTGTGGACGTCCTTGGGACGTGGTTCACCTACTTTACCCTCCAGCGAAGCCATGAGCGCCGTCGATTCCCCACAGACAAAGGCACCCCCGCCCCGGGCAACATCAACATCGAACGAAAATGATGAACCCAGGATATCTTCACCGAGGAGGCCGTACTTTCTGGCCTCCTGTACAGCTAACCTGGCATGTTTCACTGCCAGCGGGTATTCATTGCGGACATAGATATAACCCTTGGTGGCACCAACGGCATAAGCACCTATCATCATACCCTCAAGGACTAGATACGGGTTACCTTCCAGGACGCAGCGGTCCATGTACGCGCCGGGGTCGCCTTCATCCGCATTGCATATGACGTACTTCTCGTCACCGGGTGCCTCGTAACACTCTGTCCATTTGCGACCGGTGGGGAATCCGCCGCCCCCACGACCTCTCAAACCTGACACTTTAATTTCATGGATAATTTCCTCGGGAGATAAACTGTTAATAACCTTATCTAATGCCATATAACCGCCTACGGCAATATAGTCCTCCAGTGAGCACGGGTTGATTTCTCTATTTTTAGACAGCAACTGGCGGTCTTGTGCCTGGTAGAAAGGAATTTCCGCCTCGGTTTGGATTTTTCTCCCGGATACCGGGTCGGTATAGAGTAGCCTTTCGATGATTTCGCC